>NZ_JASNVW010000002.1:0-15000 GCF_030186535.1 Ignisphaera cupida
CTTCTTTAACTGTTTTTAGGCTGAGTCTATTGTCATTACCATCAGACGTTGTAGAGGTTTTAGAAATTGTTAAAAGGCATAATAGCTGGAGAAGATTTGAATGTATAAACTTGATAGCATCTGAAAATGTTATGTCTCCTTTGGCAAGGGCTTTGTATATCAATGATATGATGCATAGGTATGCTGAGGGTAAGCCTGGTAAGAGGTTTTATCAAGGATCTTTGTTTATAGATCTGATAGAAACCAAGACCTCAGAGCTTCTCTCCAGACTTTTCGACGTGAAATTTGTTGAGGTTAGAGCTATAAGTGGTAGTATTGCCAATGCTATTGCATTTAAGGCTCTTGCTAATGCTGGGGATACAGCTCTTGTACCAGCTCTTCAAAGTGGTGCACACATATCTCACACAGGTTTTGGTGTATTAGGAGCTCTTGGCATTAAGCATTTTGAATTACCATTTGATTTGGAGTCTTGGAACATAGACGTTGACAAGAGCGTGAAACTTATAGAGTCTTTAAAGCCTCGTCTCGTTGTTTTAGGAGCATCACTATACCTATTTCCACATCCAACAAAGCAAATAGCCGATGCTGCACATTCTATAGGGGCTAGGGTTGTACATGATGTTGCACATGTTCTTGGTCTTATAGCTGGTAAAACATGGCCTAACCCCGTGCATGAAGGTGCTGATGCTGCTACTGCATCTACTCATAAAACTTTTCCTGGACCTCAAGGAGGTTTAATAATGACTAATAGTGATGAGGTTTACAAACTAGTCTCAAACAATGTTCTCACATTTGTTAGTAACCACCATATTCACAGACTTCCAGCAACAGCTGTTACAGCAATTGAGATGATGCATTTTGGAAAGGACTATGCAGAACAAATAATCAGAAATGCAAAAGCTTTTGCAGAAGAGCTTACAGCACAAGGGCTCACAGTTGTTGCGGAGCATCTTGGATATACAGCATCACATATTGTAGCTATTGATGTTAGAAAATTTGGTGGTGGTGCGAAGGTAGCTAGAATTCTTGAGGATGCTAATATAATAGCTAATAAAAATGTTCTTCCTTGGGACAAGCCACAAGATGCTTCTAACCCAAGTGGTGTTAGATTTGGTGTACAGGAAATGACGAGATTCGGAATGAGAGAAGGTGAATTTAGAGAAATAGCAAGGCTTGTTGCAGACATTGTTGTAAGAGGATTTGAACCTTTAACTATTAGAAAGAAGGTTATAGAGCTAAGAAAAGAGTTTACAAAAATTCGCTATGGATTCGATGCATGGGAAAATATTGGAGGGAAAGTATATAGCTTTATAGATTTGAGTATGTAGAAGCAAAAATATAAATTGGAAAGCTAGTGATAAGCTTTTGTTGATTATACATGAAGAAGACTATTATTGTAGAAGTTATTGCAATAACCATTTTCTCTGCTATTGTTAAAGCAGGTATTCTGAAGCATCTGGACAATCTTTTGTTCAACATGCTCTATATAGGTAGTGAAACATTTGTTTTAGTGTTTTCAGAGACAGCAAGCATATACCTTTTTGCTGCTTTAATCATCGTAATTGCTGTAGCTGATTTGTGGAGATATAGAAAACTAAGCTTATTTTCAGCTGGGTTAGCACTTTTGCTCATATTGAATAGTCTTCTTGTCTACGCAATTAAACTATTTTTTCAAATTCCAAGGCCATTGACCGGCAATAATGTATCCACAGATATTCTTGACCTCATAGAGAAATTCAGCTATCCCTCAGGCCATACGGCAAGAGCTTTTGCCTTAGCATCATACTATAGCATCAATACAAAAATAAATGGCAAAATAATGGGATTTCTATACATATGGGCTGTCTCAATAGCTCTCACCAGACTTCTACTAGGAGTTCACTGGTTTAGTGATGTTATAGGTGGTGCAGCAATCGGTATACTAACAGCTCAACTGACACAAATTATCCTTCCATACACGATTAAAGCCCTTCCTTTGAGAATTGCAAGAAAGTTGCTAAGATCCTAGATTCCCGCTTTTCGCAATTTATTTAGTAGCATATTTAATCCATATTCAACAGGTTTGGATGTAGTGAAAACTAAGAAGAGTTTTAGTTTACATCTCTAGCTTTGCTAAAATGGTTTCAACAGCAAAAGGCTCCATAAACACAGACACCATATTTTCGTGGCTTATAGGCAATTCACAAACAGGTTTTTCCTGATGTGTTGCTCTATAAACCTTGGTTACATTAACATTGAATTTGAGCTTGGCAACAATTTTCATGTGTGAAGCATTGAATAGTCTTAAGACGAGGCAATTGTCATCGTATTCACAAAGCTTTACTGCGGTTACATGAACTTTATCACTTGGTTCAACACTTAATAAGCTAAAGCTTTTCTCAACTCCTTCAACATTGCCTCTTACAAGAACATACCTTGTGTTTAGTTCTGATGCTAAGTTTGCTACCCTACCTTCTACATAGTCTCCCTGGTGGGGATATATCCATATAGTTGCAGTATGATAGCCATGATCTATTGGGCGAAGTCTAATCATGTTAACAAGCTTTAGAATTGAGGTTATGAGTAAAAGTCCAAGCTGTATAGCATATTGCTTGCTTTTGCTCATAATCTGAAAACTAATATCCTTAAATCTCTTCTCAATCTCTGGATGCATCTCCATAGACTTTATTATAAATCTCTTTATGGGCTGTAACGGACTTCTCAAAAGACTTACTCCTAAAACACCATTGCACCAGCTAAAACCATATTTCGAGTCATTTACTACAGCAACACCGTAGCGACCATCAGATATGTCCACCCATCGCTGCCCAGGAACTTCATACTTTGCCCTATCCATGGGATTTTCAGATCTGCAAGAATCTCTGCGCCTTATTACCCCATAGGGCATTTCAAAAACAGCTTCACTAACACTAACTCCAACTGGTATCATAAGTTTTAGGAATTTGTGAAGAGCTTTCCACTTACCTTTAAACCTTATTTCAACAAATGGCTTCTCTGCGTAGACACCTATACTTAAACTGAAATGTGAAGATCCAAAGAGTAGGTGTCTATGTTTAAACTCAAAAGTTATAGACGCGTACATAGGTCCTTTAGCGGATATTCTATGACTATATGCCTTTAGATCTTTATAGAAAAACTTGTTAAGCCCATCGAGATAAAATGCTTCCCAAGCATCAAACATTGCAGCAAAAGCTGTTTTACCACGTAGAGTTAGTGGGTAATCCCATAAAATTCTTAATCTAATGGGGCCTGATAGAACTTTGTGATTATAGCGCTTATCATGTATATCCATAACCCAGCCCGTGTCCTTATCCACAACCACCTTGAGAAACATGTTCTCAAGAATATAGTACTTCCCATTTTCGGTAACACTAACTGAATCACTTGGTTTTTCACCTAAGGTATTAAAGATTTTGAAACCTAGTGGTGGAAGATTCTTTAAGTAGATGAGGTTATCCCCACTCTCTAGCCTCTGGCAATAGCCATTAACACATTCGCCTTTAACAACTTTGTATATTGAAACATGCCAGCTATTGGGATTGAATATCACATACTTACCTCTCTCTTTAGCAGCTATGGTTCCTAGGCCTTGTCTAAGCAAATTAAGCAAGCTTCTAAATGCTTCATAACCTCTTTGAATAATCGTTTCGTAAACCTCTTCTGGAACTGTTGCTGACAATGCATCATGGCCTTGGTTAAGCAAAATCATTTTCCATATTCTGTTTAACTCGTTCTTTGGATACTTCTCTTTGAAGATGGTTTTAAGCAACGAATAAATCTTTTCAACGTCTATAACCAAATTCTCGTTAATTCTGTTTAACTTCTTTGCTAAAGCCCCAGTAGTGTAAACGCCTCGGTGAAACTCTAGATACAACTCACCACTAAAAGGTGGCAAAGCATCTCCATATGTTTTCTCTACAAATTTAAAGAATTCACTCATAGTCGATGGAATGAAAGCTATTACTGGATGGTATTTTCGAATCCATGTACCTATGTTAACAAGTTCTACCTCATCAGGTCCTCCACCATGATCACCACGACCATAAAACTGCAGAATTGCTGGAATGTTTTGTTTCCTCATTTGAATGAGCATATTCCACAATATACGTTTCACACTTGAGAGATTATCATTATAACTTCCAGGTGTTAAATATGCGACAACTTCATCTACTCCTTCACCCCATCTGAATACATGATATGGAAACTCGTTTGTATCATTCCAATTAAGCTTATATGTCACAAAGTACTTAATTCCAAAACCCTTCAACAACTTTGGCAATGTATTGGGAAATCCAAAGGAATCAGGCAGAAACAGCACATCCGAACCTATACCAAGTTTATCAAGATATTTAGCACCATAGAGAAGATGACGCAGAATTGACTCACCAGATAACATATAGACATCAAACTCAAGAAACGATGCCGAAAATTCGAATTGATTTCTCTTCACAGCTTCTCTAACTCTTTGTATAATACTTGGATATTCTTCCTCAAGAAGCTCACAGCATAGAATCCCCCCTTGAGCAAATGTTAAAATTGGATGTTGCTCCATTAAATTTAGAACCTTTGCAAAAGTACTTTTGCAAAGATTAACAGTTTCATTGATACTCCACAACCACTCACTATCTATATGTGCATAACCCAATAGAAAAACAACATATCTTTTATTTAAAACCATTATAAAAATCTCCTAATTATAACAGAAACTTATTCCTATATAAACTTATTATTGAGTCTATGTATCTCTTCATAAACATGTAATGAAATGTCAAGCAATATCAGAGATTTATATTTGGCGCCGGGGGCGGGATTTGAACCCGCGCGGGGTTATCCCCCACCGGCTTAGCAGGCCGGCGCCCTACCAGGCTAGGCGACCCCGGCTCTAACTATTTTCAACAACATTATTTTTGTACTAGGTGTTATAAGGTTTTTACATCATTGTTTTGTGTCAAACCTCAAATATATTTTTTATTGAAAATTATTTTGCAGTGGTTTTTAATGCCTAGAATTGATGTTGGTAAAGCCCCTAGCAATTATGTTAATCTAGATTCGAAAAGTCTTGTTGAGAAGTTTATTGCTGTTTTGGAGGCTTCTGGTGCTGATGAGAAGACTGTTAAGAGTTATAGAGCTGCTTTAACTGATTTCTTTAACTTTGTTGGGTGGAAGAATGTTAAGGAGGTGACGTATGATGATTTCTATATGTGGAGAGTTGAGAGATTGAGAAATGGTTTTCCTGGTGAAAAATATGGTGATAGGAGGTCTAGAGAAGCAACTTTGTATTATTACACAATTTTTCTTAGAAGATTTTTTGAGTGGCTGGGAATAGAAATTGAGATACCACAGGTTAGAAGACCTCGTAGAAAAGAGCCTCCAGTGCTTAAGCAAGAGGAAATAGCAAAACTTTTCAATGCGTCTAGAGATTTTCTTGACATGCTTATACTAGCACTTCTGCTTGAAACTGGACTGCGAGCTGAAGAGCTTCTAAACCTCAGGTTTGGTGATATAGATCTAGAGTCTAGAGAAATTAAGGTGAGGAATGCTAAATACGATGAAGAACGTGTTGTAGTTATAGGCGATCTCACATATGCTCTTCTATCGCAACTACTTGCAATAAAAAAATTTGATTCTGAGGAAAGAATCATACCTCTTAGCTATAGCGGCTTATACAAAAGATTAAAGAGCTTAGCAAAAAGAGCTAGTATAGACCCATCGAAAATAAGGCCACACATACTTAGACACACATTCGCTACTGAAGCTCTTAAAAGAGGTATTAACATAGTGTCTTTGCAGAAACTACTTGGCCATAGAGATCTTAAAACAACGCAAGTATATTTGCACATGATGAGAGAAGATATAAAGAATGAGTATTTGAAGACATTCAAAGGGGTTATAGCTTTGCCAACACTGATCAAATATGAAAATAGCATATCACTAAAAAATCAAAGCAAAGAGTTGCTGTGCCCATACTGCGGCTCTGAAATACCTTCAAATGCCAGGTTCTGCCCATATTGTGGAGCAAGAATTCAGAAATAGTTAAACTTTTCCGATTCTTCCTCCAGTCCACCATCAAATCCTTCAATTCCTAATAGCCTATACTTGCCCTCGTCATCAATAGTGACAATACCATCATCCATTAACCTAATTAAACAGCGCCTAATTTTATCTTCACTAGCAATACCTGCAAGTCTTGAGTGCATGTCTTTGAGTGTTTTTGGGCCTTCTCTAAGCATATTCAAAACAATTTCTCTGAGCTCATCCTCGTTTGGAGCTGTAAAAACTATGATATCAGAATCTTCATATAAAACCCTTAGTGTTATGTTATCAGCCTCCCCAATTTCTTTACCTACATTACTAATAAGTTCTTCAGTATTTCTATTATTTTGCATACCACTATTACCATTCTTTCTAGGCATAACAACCACACATAAAGCCATGTTCTAGTGGTGAGCGTCGAGATGTTTTAAAGCCTTATATGAAATCTTTTAACGCGGCTTATAGGCTTTTCACATATCAAAAGTGTTGCTACTTATAAAAATTTCACCTATAAAAAACACTTGTATTGCGTGGTGAATGCCTTTGCCATGTCCATGGTACCAGTATGGTGTTTGCACATCGCCTAAGCTTCCCGGGCCCACAGATGCTGTTGTCTCTGCAACAAGATGTTTATCAGATAACGAGTATAAAAGTTGTGCATATTATGTAGAGTCTTCATCACTTAAACTAAATAATCAAAAATCATTAAGAAGAGATAAGCTAAAAATTTATGTGCCTATCCATGCACTTCCAAAGGAAATATCAATAGAATGCCCATATGCTGCTTTATCAAAAATGGAGATGGGTATTGTCATAGCTTATTGCAAAGTTCTTGATAGACCACTTACAAGATTTGAGGCAATAACCTGTAGTAAATATTGGCGGGATTGCCCCTTTAGACAATTAGTGCCAATGTAGCAGCACTACATAGATATTGGATATCTTGTTATCGCTGCTAGGCAATGGAATGTGTCTTTAAACCATTGATACTCATCAACACTACTAGTTATGACGATTAACCTTGCTCCACCTTCACTACTAAGCTTCTCCAGTTTCTCGAACTCTGGATGATCCTCACATATCAAAAGCTTTTCAACAGCACCACTTCTTAGAGCTTCTTCAACATCTTTCTCGCCATACACTACATAGCCATCATCTTTAGCAATGTGAAGCTTAAACTCTTCAAACGTATTTAAAACTTCTACAAATCTCTGCTTAGATAATATGTCCCTAGCCTTTGTAACAACTTCCCTAAGCCCTACAATACCCTGGTATGCAACATCTATTGGCTCTCCAATAATAAGATTTCTGATTCTATAATCTAGATTGTCTGCCTCCTTCAAAAAGTCTTGCTTGGCATAGCCAGGTCCAGCTATTATTACTCCCTTGAGCTTCCCAGACTCCACCAACGGTAAGAAGTAGTTGTTTGCTTTTTCAGCAACGTGTTTATAGAATTCCTCAACCATTTGCTCAATAATTCTATCAAATCTTCTCTGGCTTTGCCCACCTTTATGATGCTTGCCAGGAATGAACCACTCAATTTCATCCAAAACAAGAACGCCCGACGGTTTTAACAGTCCTATTGTAGCCTCATCTCTTTCAATAATTATTATGCCATAAACATCTGATTCTTCAACCATAGGCTCTAAAAACTCTGTGTGAAACTCCTTATCTGTTCTGTAAAAGTATACAGGTACTGGATCAGGAGGTGAGAACACTAACACAATATCATCTCCCGTATCTTTATTTGTGCCTGCAAATACTACTAGACCATTCTTAGGAATTTCTCTAATCATTGAAAGCCTCTCTATAGCTGCTGACAAAGCCCATTGCACAGCATCTCTTGTTTGCTTCAACTTTATATTCTCTGTTATTGCAAGTTCTTGACGTAACAAATTAACAACATCGCTAATAGGTCTCCCAGGAGGTATATAGAGACTTAGAAGAGTAGTTGCATGTGCACGCCACTTTTTTAGCTCCCTAATTATCTTCTTTAAAGTCATTCTATCTACATAGAATTTTTCCTCATTGCTAAATAGGCATCCCTCAAACACCTGTGCAAACTAGCTTAATGCTCTTTAGAGTCTTAAAAGCTTTGCTTATATGCACTTCGCTACAAGAAAAATATGTCAGCAAAGCATATATCTAAAGGCTACAGGTAGCTTGCAAATGCAAAGGAATTTGCAAGACCAGAACATTTCTAAAAGCTTTGAAGATACCCATGTAGCGCAGCCATTTTCAAGTGATCTTCTGGAGAGTGTTAACTATTCTTCCTTATCTGATAAAGGGCCTCGATCAAGAGTTGTTGAGGCTATTCTTTTACTGCTCTACGTAAAGCCAATGAAAAGTTCTGAAATAGCTTCTCTACTAGGTAAAAAAACAAAGCTTATTAGCAGCTACCTGAGCTATTGGAAAAGCAAGAACTATGTGACATTTAAATCTGGTTACTGGTTTTTAACAAGAAAGGGAGAAGAATACGTCAAAACTCTTCTATCTACACTAAACATTGCTGTCTTTTCTCCACATGATGTGGTTCGGTTAGCCCAAAAACTTATATCAGAACCGGTTCTAGAAACAGCAAATAGCTGGAAAAAACAATATGAAAAACAGGAAGAGACAGAAATACAGCAATTCGTTGTTGCAAAAACTGGTTCATTTGTGGGAAAACCGAACACAAAAACCAGTGAAAACATAATTGAAAAAGCGCTTAAATGCTTAGAGAAAATAATAAGCTCAAAAGACCTCTTGGAGGATGAAACAAATGTTCTTACACATCTAGTCAAGCACTACGCAGAATGGGGAAGCACCTACCTGTACATAGATCAAATAAGTGAGGAGCTTCACTACCCATCAAATGAGCTTATGCTTATTCTTCGCAAGTTACAAACAAAGAAGCTGATATATATGTACACAGACAAAAGATTTGGTATTAGGGTAGGGCTGGGAAAAAGTCTAAAGCAATTGTTAGATGCTTGTCTAGCAAAATAACTAGCAAAATAATAAACTACCTCTTCTTACTAAACTGAAAAACCTACCTATATCTCACTTACCTTGTGTTATTCTCCATCATTATTCTAATAATATTATATTGAAATCTCAGTGATTTGTGTATATTATACAAACCATTCAAATGTAGTAACCATAATTAATGAACACAAAATCTGTTGTATTTGTTGTAGTATACTATAACACTCCACATTATAAGATTTGAAATATTAAGCAATGTACAAGTCTTCGTCACGCCACCCATGTTCTCCTATCAATGGCACAAACACACATGGTACCGAGTTTCTGATTCTTATGCGTCCTGCGGCATTCTTCTCTACAATTTGTAGAATCTGTTCCCACTTACTACCTACAGGTATAACTAGTTTACCACCAGGCTTTAACTGCTTTAGGAGAGGTTCTGGTATTTGTGGTGCAGCTGCTGTAACGATTATTTTATCAAATGGTGCGAAAATATCAAGGCCTTTGCTTCCATCACCTGTAGCAAATGTTATGAAGTCTAGAAGGTTTGGTAGTGCGTTAGCAATGTTTTGTATAGCTCTTTTTGTTAAAGCTCCTATCTTCTCAATTGTGTATACATGTCCACCTCCTTTCGAGGTTATGTAGGCTAGAATAGCTGCTTGGTATCCAGAACCTGTGCCAACTTCAAGTATTGTATCACCTGGTTGAACATCTAGCTCCTCAGTCATTATAGCAACCATATGTGGCGCGCTAATTGTTTGTCCAAATCCTATTGGCAAAGGTGAGTCTACATATGCATAAGACCTTAAATGCTCAGGTACAAAATACTCTCTTGGTATAGCTAGAAATGCCTCTTCAACATCTTTACTTCTAATAACACCCTCTCTTTTCAATAAGTATACAAGTCTTCTTCTCTCCTCCTCAAAATTCACATCACATCACACAGCAACTCCATATTCACTTTTATTTACTCTTCACTATATGTTTTTGCTAAATAGGGTATTAATCTAAAATGACAATGGAGAATGTTCTAGCATATGATACTGTTGAGGCGTGGGGTCATGAAAACATTAGAGCAACCCATACAACAACTTTTGAGTTAACTAAAGATGTTGATGTAACACCAAAGGGTGATTGTATAATAGGTGTTAAACTAAACAAGGGTGTTGCAGAGCTTAACCAAAAACTTCTTGATATTGTTAAAAGAGATTATACTGTGGTTGTGCTGATTCTTGAAGTTGATGAATTGAAAGATGTTGTTTTGGCTAGAGGGAGCTCCAAGCTTATTTTATTGGATAGGCAAAGAATTGTTGTAAGGAAAAGCAAGTTTGTAGGGCCTGAGACACTTGCTATTGAGGCTAACAAAGCTGCAAAGGATATTAGCAGAGAAATTATTAAGAAGCTTCAAGAACCTTCGACAAGACTTGTTGTACACATATATGCGTTTGATATCAAAGTCTTTATGAATACAAAGCATATATTCTACTAAGTCAACTAACTCAACATAGCTTAAAAATCTTTGAGAATAGTCATGGTGGTCTCTATTGAGAATCATTGTTGTTGTGAAGAGAAATTGCGAGAATTGCTATAGCATAGCCAAGAATGTTTTAGAGTATGGAGAAAGAGAGCTAAGTCTCGATATGTGCATCGATATAGAGACTGCTGATCAAATCCATTGGAAAAGCGTATGCAGAGCTGGGCACGACAATGTAGAGGCTGCTATTGTTATTGGTGGCGATGGTACTCTCTTCAGATTTCTTCACAAAGCTGGTAATTTATGTGATATACCCATATTCACTGTAAAAGCTGGTAGAAGAAGTTTTTTAATGGAGGTTCGTCCTGAGGATGTATTGAAGAGAATAAGGGACTTTGTTGAGGGTAGGTATAGAGTCGAAGAGTATATGAGGATAAGGCCAAGGATACTTGGCAAAGATGCTAAACTACCCTTGGCAATAAATGATGTTGTTGTTTCTAGCTGGGGATCACATAAATACAAGGTTATTAGCTTGAATGTTTATGTTAATGATGAAAAACTTTATGAAGTAACAGGCGATGGTGTTATTGTAGCAACACCAGTAGGCTCTACAGCATATGCACTATCTGCAGGAGGGCCTATAGTAGATCATCATCTGCAATGCTTTGTTATTGTGCCACTAGCGCCAATACAATTTAATGCAAAGCCTGTTGTTGTGTCTTCAGAAAAGAAGATATCTGTTGAGGTTATTAGGGGAGAAGCTGCAGTGGTGGTTGATGGTGAAATAACAGATAACATGTTTTCAGGAGATGTTGTTGAGATTTCTAAAGAGGCTTGTCCTGTGAAACTAGTTAGATTCTCAAGGTTCTCGACATATGCAAGACTATACATATAGAAAAGTGCTCATATTAGATACAGCGGCTTTTATAGCTGCAGCTCCTCTGTATCTCTATGATAAACTACTATATACCACACCATCAGTTATAAATGAGGTTAAGGATTCTGAAAGTGTTCAAAGATTGATGCTTGCCCAGGCTGTGGATAGGCTAATTATTGAAGAACCTAGCAAAGAGTTTATTAAGAAGGCTGTAGATGCTGCAAAAAGGCTTAAGATCTTTGATAAATTGTCTAAAACAGATATAGATGTTCTAGCTTTGGCTCTTCAATTACTGTCTAAAGGATTTAATGTAACTGTTTTAACTGATGATTATGATCTTCAAAAAGTTTTGAAGAGTATGGGCATAGATTTCAAAGCTGTTAAAACAATTGGGATAAAATAGATTTAGCATTTTTTCACAAGTTTTGCTATGAAGTATCCTGTAACATCATGAATATGTGGATGAAAGCGTACAAACATTGAGCTATGTTTAAAACCGGGAACACCTCTGGAGCACCCTCTACATACTACTTCATCAACCTCCACGCATTTATTCTCCTCAACAAACTCTTCGATAATCTCCTCATTTTCTTCAACAGTTACTGTACAGGTAGAGTATACAAGTACCCCTCCCTCTTTCAAAACCTTTATTGCTGATTTCAAAAACTGTATTTGGTATTTAGACAATGATAAAATATCGTGATAGCTTTTTCTATCAATGATTTTTGGTCTCACACCCAAGGAAGAGCATGGTGGATCAACAATAATTCTATCTGCCTTCAACCAGCTGAAATCTATATGTAAATACCTTGAATCCGCATACCAAGTCTCGGCAAAAGAGTCTTCATATAGCCTCTTAAGATTGTTTATCATTTCACTGAGTCTTTTTTTAGAATAGTCAAATGCTATAACATATGCCCTTCCACTGGTGTATTCTATTATATGACTAGTTTTACCTCCTGGCGCTGCGCAAACATCTACTACTAGATCGCCTGGCTGTGGATCCAAAACATGTGTTACGTACATTGCTGGAAAGCTTTGGGGATATATATAGCCTTTTTCATACTCCAGAAGCTCTCTAATCTTTGGAACTTTAAATACAGACTTTATAGTTTCAGCAATAACACCTTTTCTAATGCTCTTTCCAATAACTTCATTACAATCCGCAACAGCAATAGCATTAGCTACAGGTGTGCCATCTTCAGCAACAACCGTAACTTCATCACCTTTTAAAACATTATTGCAAGAAACAACACCAGGCGCATAAACATTAGCACCCATATAAATAGATTCTGCAGCGTATTTGTTAACAATAATTACTTTATCCATTTCATCTATTTTGAAAGGGCCTTGAATAGGAAAATAAATAGCTTCTGGCAACTGCTCATCCCTATATACATCAAATCCTCTATTTCTAAGACTTTCAACAACTTCATCAACAGTTTTCAGAAGGGTATTAACTCTTACATACAGTCTTGAACCAGGCTTTTTAATAGCCTCTAAGAAGCTTGTGTAGCTCTCTCCATATACACGCATCAAAGCCTTTAAAACACCATCATCATATATAATCATAGCCTAGCACTCAACATATCGGAAGATCTCATTAATGCTAATAAAACTTGTTGCCTAAAGACTATATACACAGAGAATACATAACTATTGCCGGGGTGGCCGAGTGGCCAAGGCGGTGGGCTCGAGACCCACTGGGGCTTTGCCCCGCGCGGGTTCAAATCCCGCCCCCGGCGCCAAAACCCAATTAATACTTTGTGTTTATTCTTAAACTTGTTTACAGACTTTTACATGGTCTAATAATGGAAATGCTGTTGCTGGATAAAGTTTCGCTACCATAAGATTTGTTTGTGTATATTTATAGTCTTTGTCTACTCTATTATTTTGTTGATTATTTTTATTGCCAGTAAAAAGGCTATGATATTAAACAATGTTATGATTGCTACATCATTGAAAGCATTGATGCTACTGTTTAGTAAGAGTGCTCTTAACAAATCAACTGTATATGTTATTGGGTTTACAAGAGCAAACAATTTTATAGACTCTGGCATTATATCTAGTGGGTATAGAGCATTACTTGCAAAGAAAAGCGGCATTGAAATTGCTCCTACAATACCCATAAATCTTTCTCTTGTTTTCATTAAAGATGCTACGAGTATGGATATTGCTGTGAATCCCATGCAAACATATGTTACAACTAGATAGCCTGTTATGAGTAATAGCAAATTATTTGTAAATCTCGCCCCTACTAGAGCTGCTGAAGCTAAAACGATTATGTATTGTGTTGACGCTCTAATACCACCTGCTAGAGCTCTTCCAATAACAATGGATGTGCGTGGTATTGGTGAGGATAGAAGCTTTTTGAGAATTCCTGATTCTCTTTCAAATACAAGCATTATGCCATATGCTAATGCTATGAATGTTGCGGATTGCAAAACAACACCAGGTGCTATGAAAGATATGTAGTCTTCAACATTCACCATTATTCTATGAGCCATTACGACTCCGAAAACAGTTACCCAGAGTATTGGTTGCACAGCTCTGGTGATAATTTCTATAGGATCATGCTTAAGTCTTCTAAGCTCCATTTCAGCCATTGCGAGAATGCTTTCAATTGCTTTTAGCATTTTAGCCGCCTCTTATAATGGCTCTTCTAACAGACATAACCTCGCTGATTGTGCCTTTTTCCTCTTCCCCAATGCTTCTACCAGTAAGCTTTATAAAAACATCGTCAAGAGTTGCCTCAACAATTTTAGCCTCTAAAACTACAAAACCTCTGCTATACAGCTTCTCGATTATGATTGGAAGAATAGTTGCAGGATCTTTCACTGCTAATGTTATTTCTCTATTGTTGCTGATGATAATACTGCTACTATATTCTAGCAAGAGCTTCTTTGCATCTTCAGCATTTCCAGTAATTTTAAGAATAATTCTATCACTTTCAATAAGTTTCTTTAAATTTGAAGGAGCTCCCTCAGCAACTATTTTTCCTCTATCAATAAGTGAAACCATGTCAGCATACTTGTCAGCTTCATCCATATAATGAGTGGCAAAAAATATTGTTGCACCATGCTCCTTCTTATACGCTTGAAGTCTTTCCCACACAATCCTTCTAGCTCTTGGATCAAGCCCTATAGTTGGTTCATCGAGAATTAAAAGCCGTGGTCTTGGCATCATTGCTATTGCTATTTCCAATCTTCTTATCATACCCCCAGAATATGTTTTTACAAGCCTATTAGCAGCTTCTCTTAGGTCCATAAAATCAAGGAGCTCTTCTATAATACTACCTCGTTTACTAGAGTCAATACCATATATCTTGGAATATATCAACATGTTTTCATAACCTGTTAAATCACTCCATAAGCTCATTTCCTGCGGCACATAACCTATCAACTCTCTTACCTTATTTCCCTGGTTTACAACATCAAAACCAAAAACTTTGGCTTCGCCTCTAGTAGGCTTGATTTGCGTAGTCAAAATTCTTATTAGCGTGGTTTTGCCAGCTCCATTAGGACCTAGAATAGCGTGAGAAGAACCTTCTTCAACAGCTAGATTAATACCGTTTAAGGCTATAACTCCTCCAGAATAAATCTTCACTAAATTCTTTACACTTATTGCAAGCATTTATTATGAAGCCCCA
>NZ_JASNVW010000003.1 GCF_030186535.1 Ignisphaera cupida
ATAGCAGGGTTATATATCCAGCTATCTGGCATTTTAACACCCCATTAGAAGAAGCCTTTTAGATTATGATCCACGACTTTTGTTTGCAATTTGTTTTAATTGATTGATATGCTTCTGTTTTTAGGAGACAAACTATGTAATTTAATTCCATTGGCGCATAGTTTCACCAAGAGGTAAAAACCTATTTGTAGAGGTATAAAAGTTTTTAGAATCCTTGCTAATGAGCTGACATCTTCTAGTTATGAACTCAACTTAGTATGCTTATGCGATTTTATAGTTTATGTAAAGTGCTAAAAGCATAATCGAAATTAGTGTTGTTAATCCATTTAACAACTTGTTATCGAATCTCATTTTTGTAAAAGCAAATCTCTTTTTTATAAATGGCCACATAAGCACTATTCCATCAGCTGTTAGAGAATCTAGTAGCAAATGGGATAACCCAATGACAAGAGATATAACAAAAATTTTTTGAATAATTTGATGTGAAATAGCAATTTTTGTGGAAAGAATCAATAGGTTTATCAGGATAGCAACGATGGTGGAAACTAGAAGTACACCAAGTAGTGAATGTGTATATGGTGTTCTCCTATATCTGTTGTGACCTCCTATCGAATCTATGAACCAGTTCACAAATGTTGATAGAGCAACTACAGTAATTGTGTTAACTATTAAATAGCTTGTTATGGGAAGAGCTTCTGCAAGCCACAATCCAATGGCGAAACTAAAAATGTTATGAGTGCTTCTTTTCATAGCAAAACCTTTGAGAATACAGTACAAAAATTAGCTTTTTACATACTTTGACAAATTCTTTCGTTGATAAGCTCTCTATGGGTTTTGATAAACTCTTTCAGAATTGCTGATCTAAATTCTCTTGTTTTTACCTTGGGAGGTGCTTCTGCTATCAATAAAACTATGTAGTATTGTTTATCTGTCTGCTCTTCTATGTATAGCCTATAATCTTTTAGAATTGCTGAAACTTTTTTGTGAAGTCTCATCAAAACATCGTCGGGATTGCACATCACTGGAAACTCATATCTTACCTGTATAACTTTGCTTTCACTAGATTTCTCAATAACTATGCTACTACTAAAAAGCATGGTGTTTGGTATTTTAACTATTTGCCCATCAACATCAAGAATTTTTGTGTACATAAAGCCTATTTCTATTACCTGACCCTTTAAACTTGGAATTATATAATCTCTGCTAAAGAATTTATATGCTGGAAATGCTAAAAGTGATAATGGTATTGCACCAGCTATTCTAACCATTTGCCCAGGCTTCAAATAGCCAGACAAGAGTATGAGAAGACCGGAGAAGAAGTTTGATAGAACTGGCTGTAAAGCAAGACCAAAAACAAGACCAGAGAATGTTGCACTTGCTAAAAGACCTTCTCCCCCAATGCCAAGACTAGAAACAATTGCTATAGCAAGTAGAATATAGCCAACAACCAATATCACATTTCTAATGAAGTAAGCTTCTTTAAACCCTTTTAGCCATATCATTGAAGCTGATGCAAAAAGCTGAATTATTATGATACCTGCTACAACAATAACTATAGAATTCAAAGCTCCTTTATAGTTTTGATAGAAGTTTGCAAATTCCTTTGGTAAATAGGTTATAGAAGCTTCGAAAACCTTAATCGCAATAGCAATTACTATTAGAATGACAAAAGCCATTACAACTCTTTTTCTAGCCTCCATATATTGAAGCACCGAAAAACTTTTGTGCTTACCTCATAACCTAAAACCATTTTTAAGCTGTGCTATAAGTGCTTTGTAGTGATGAAAAATGGCTTCGAATCTTTGTAGCGAACTGGGAAGAATTCTCCATGTTGATGATGATGCTAAAAAGCTTGGAATATTTGTTTCATATACCATTTCATGGCTTGTTGAGGAAAAGCCTTTTGCGTCGTACCCATTTGAAGATGATGTTAAAAATCTTTTGGATTATCTGAAAAACAGATATACATTGGATAGCCTGAAAAATGATGCTGTTGTTAGAGCATATAGAGACTTTTTCTGGAGAATAGGAATTGACCCTACAAAGGTTAGACCAGCTAGTGAAGCTCTTGTTAGAAGGGGTTTGAGAGGATCTTTTCCAAGAATAAGTCCTGTTGTTGATGCTGGCAACATAGCATCTGCTTATACAATGGTGCCAATAGGTATGTATGACTTGGCATATGCTTCTCCACCATTTAGAATAACTATTAGTAGAGGTGGTGAGGTGTTTAAACCTATTGGTGGAGGTGAGGAGAGACTTGGAAAAGGTATACCAATATTTGTAGATTCAAAGAATTTGGTTATGCATATATATCCTCATAGGGATAGTGTAGAGACTATGATAAGAAACACAACAAGAGAAGTTCTTATTGTTGGTGCTGGTGTTCCAAACGTTGAAACAAATCTTGTTAAAAAAGCTGTTGAAATTGTTGCTCAGTTGCTTGAAAAAATTGGTTGGAGTTGGTGTCGCTACATAGAATTGAAGTAGAGCTACCCCTTCAATATTCCCTTCTCCCTTAGTATACGTTCAATATCTGCAACAACAATTGTTGCATCTCTAGATGAGTCAATCTCTATCAGAATCCCCTTCCTTCTGTAATACTCTATAACAGGTTGAAATGTTTGCTTATACACTTGATACCTTGTTCTAACAACCTCTGGCTCATCATCTTTTCTTCTAATAAGCTTGTGGCCACAAACATCACATATTCCAGGAACCTTTGGAGGTTTCCACTTAATATTGTATATAGCACCACAGTTGGGGCATATGAGCCTGCCAGATACTCTCTCTATAATAACCTCTACAGGAGCTTCAAACAAGAATACAGCATCAATTGTTGTTATTTGATCTAGTGCCTCAGCTTGTTTAATTGTTCTTGGAAATCCATCAAGTATAAACCCCTTTCTACACTCAGGTCTTTGAAGAACACTTTTAACAACTTCTACAACAATTTCGTCAGGTACCAAAAGCCCTTTTTCCACATACTGCTTTATCTTCATGCCAAGCTCTGTGCCCTTGGAAATTTCCTCTCTGAATATATCACCTGTTGATATGTGTGGAATGCCATATTTTTGATTTAGCATCTTAGCATATGTTCCCTTCCCTATTCCAGGAGGTCCTATGAAAACTAGTTTCATGTTGCAGTCCCGTAGAGAAGTTGTAGCAATGTTCTGCAAATATATGTTTTGTATACTCTCTGTAGTATAGTTTGATAAATGCATATATATTTGCATGTTTATAAACTCTTAGCTATATGTTTAAACCTGGTTAAAACACATGAAGAATGATCTAGAATCACTATTTAAACCAAAATCAGTAGCTGTAATAGGTGCTTCAAGAGATCCTAGTAAATTGGGTTATGCAGTACTAAAAAATATTGTTGATAGTGGGTACAGGGGAAGGGTTTATCCAGTAAATCCACAAGCAGATAACATAATGGGTTTGAAGGCATATAAATCTGTTTTGGATATTCCAGATGATGTTGATGTTGCTGTTTTTGTTATTCCTGCTCCCATTGTTCCAGAGGTTTTGGAGGAGTGTGGTAGGAAGGGTGTTAAATATGCTGTAATAATTTCTGCTGGTTTTAAGGAGGTTGGTGGTGAGGGTGTTGAGAGAGAGAAGAGAGTAGTTGAAATAGCGAAAAAGTATGGTGTAAGAGTTCTAGGGCCAAATATCCTTGGTTTAATAGATACTCATACACCAATCAACGCATCTTTTGCTTATATGCCACCACGAGGAGGCATAGCATTTGTTTCTCAAAGTGGTGCCTATTTATCAGCTATAATTGATTGGTCGGTTAAAACTGGAATAGGTTTTTCAAAAATTGTTAGCTTGGGGAATAAGGCTGATCTTAATGAGGTTGACTTTATTGAGTATTTAGCAAATGATTCTGAAACAAAGGTCATACTACTATATTTAGAGTCTATAGCAAATCCGAGAAAGTTTATAGAAGTTGCCTCGGAAGCTGTTAGGAAGAAGCCTGTGATTCTTATTAAGGGTGGTATGACTGAGGCTGGGGCCAGGGCTGCACTAAGTCACACAGGATCTTTGGCTGGTGGTCCACAGATTGTTCAAGCAGCTATGAAGAAAGCTGGTATAGTGCTTGTTTCAGAGCCTACAGAATTCTTTGACTCGGCAATAGCATTCTCATTAACAAGTAGCTTACCTGGGGATAGAATTGCTATAGTGACTAATGCTGGAGGCCCAGGTGTTATGACAGCAGATTTAGTGGCTTTAGCGGGTTTGCGACTAGCTCAGCTAACACCTCAAACAATTAGCTATCTAAGATCAAAGTTACCACCAATGGCTGCTCTCAACAACCCAATTGATGTTATTGGCGATGCTAAAGCTGATAGGTATGAAGTTGCTCTTGATGCTGTTTTAAACGATCCTAATGTAGATGCTGCAATAGTGATATTCACACCCCAGGTTATTTCAGAACCTGAGAAAACAGCTGAGGTAATAATAGAGATGCAGAAAAAGTATCCACAGAAACCAATTCTTGCAGCTTTCATAGGTGGTCCAAGAGTTGAGAAAGCAATTGAGATACTGAAATCAGCTGGAATACCTGTGTATGAATCAAATGATAGGGTTGTAGCTGCCTTGGCTATAATGAATAGGTATAGAGTGATGAGGGAGAGGGTGATGAAAATGGCAGAGGCATTAAATGAATTATCTAGCTTGGCAAATGTTGATAAGAGGTGTGTAGAAGCAATAATAGATAGAGTGAGGAGTGATGGTAGAAGGGTTCTTCTAGAATCAGAAGCTAAGGATCTTGTTAAATGCTATGGAGTAGCAGTTGCTCCAACAAAACTTGCAAGAACTGAGGAAGAGGCTGTGAGAATTGCAAATGAGCTTGGATATCCAGTAGTCTTAAAGATTGCATCACCAGACATAACCCATAAAACGGATGTTGGCGGAGTTATTATGAATGTTAAATCTGATTCTGAAGTTGAAGATGCTTTTAGAACAATTATTGCAAATGTTAGAAGATATGCACCACAAGCAGCTATACATGGTGTTGTTGTTCAGAAAATGGTTCCAAAGGGAAGAGAAGTAATAATTGGTACAACTAAGGATCCTGAATTTGGCCATCTAATAATGTTTGGCCTGGGTGGGATATACACTGAGCTATTTAGAGATGTGTCATTTAGGCTAGCTCCGCTATCTACATATGAAGCTAGGGAGATGATTGCTGAAACAAAGGCTTATACACTACTCAAAGGCTTTAGAGGAGAGAAGCCAGCAGATATAGAGTCTATAGTTAATACCTTGCTTCGAGTAAGCAAACTTGTTATCGATGTTCCGCAGATAGTAGAAATGGATATTAACCCGCTATTCGTATATGATGAAGGGGCTGGAAGCTTGGCAATAGATGTGAAAATAGTGATTGAGTAGGTGATGAACATGGTCAAATCCATATTTCTATTTGGTGAAAAGGGAAAGACTATAATTGCCTATGGAATTCTCAAAAAGCTGATTCTGGATGGATATAAAGGCTGTTACTTTAAGCCTATTGCCAAGGCTAGATATAGACTACCCTCGCTAAAATATGTTGATCCAGATGTTATTGCAGTTAAAGATGCTTTGGGGCTTCAAGAACCAATAGAATATTTGAATCCAGTTACCATAACACGTAACATTATTGAGTTGAGGAGGGATTTAGACAATGTTAAAAAGATGATTATGGAGAGTTACAGCAAGATTTGCGAGGGAAGAGATGTTATTGTTATTGAGGGTTATCCAAATCCAGAGGCTCTATCAAGTATTGGTTTGTCTTCTGCTGAATTGGCTAAGATGCTAAATGCTAAAGCAGTTTTTCTTGTGAATGTGAAGGAGAGAGATGTTGTTGATGAACTTGCTGATAGAATTCAACTATATAAGTGCTTCTTTGAACATCAAGGCTATTCATTAAGTGGTGTAATATTGAATAATGTTCCCATGTACTATATTGAGAGAGTTAACGATGTTATTGTGCCGGTTCTTGAAGAAAAGGGGTTGAACATATATGGGATTATACCTGAGAAGCCAAGTCTCACAGCACCAACTGTGCGTGACATTGTCGAGGCTCTCAATGCCGAGGTTATTGAGAATAGGGATAGGTTAACAAACATAGTAGAGGATATTGTTGTTGGTGCCATGGCGCCTTCAGCAGCTCTTAGATGGTTTAGAAGAGCTGTTAACGCGGCTATAGTAACTGGTGGTGATAGAACTGATTTGATTATGGCTGCTCTCGAAACAAAGCCAAGTGTAATCATTTTAACAGGTAATCTCTATCCAGATATCTCGGTATTGACAAAGGCTAGGGAAGTTGGTGTTCCCATACTACTTGTGCCATACGATACATACACAACTGTCGAGAAGCTTAGAGAAGTGCAATCAATTACTACATCAGATTCTCTTAAAGCTAAGGAAAGTGAGCTAATTAGAACAATAAGCGAAAATCTGAATATGAAAAAACTTTTGGAGTAAACAATTCAATTTTTAAATATTCACTTCTTTTTCAACTTGCTCAATCTTCTCAAAAGCTCTAAATCCCCTTGATAATCACCAGCACATGTTGCTATAATTCCATCCACAAGCCCTTCAAGCTTCTCTGCATATGCAGCTGAATTATCTAAATCTGTTGTTGGAGCCCAGCCAATTCTAGCAAGTATTTCCGCATTCCTCGGTGTTTTAATCAAGAAATATGTGTATAGTGGAATATTGAGCTTCCTCATTTCTGTTGACAACTGCTCTAAAACTGGTAGTGTCTCATTTGTTAATCTCATGAAGAATGCGAAGTCCCACCCAGTTTTAACCCTGTTGACCATGTCTTCAACACCAAACTGCTTCACCCCATACCTCTCTCTCCATGGACGTGGTGATAGAAGACAACCAAGCTTTACACGTCTTAGCTTAATCTCATTTCTTAGAAAGTCTCTTGCATCCTCTGACTTCTTCCAGTATTTAGGTGCCAAAGGCTCTCCATACTTAGGCTCATCACCAAATGTTAAAACAAGACCATCTAATCCAACAGCATCAGCTGCAAGTGCAAGTGCCCCAACCTCTACAGGCCCCTTGTAATTCAGTATAAATATTGGCATAACAATTTTATCTGGATACTTAACCTTTAAAACACATCCAACAGCAGTACCACTTGGAGCTGGTACACCAGCAGCACTATCAGTAATGTTCCATCCATCAACAAGATCCTTAGTTTCTTCAGCCATTTGAAGGAATTTTCTAGTTGGAACAAACTCGTGAAGTATTTTCATATATGTAGCACCACAATTAAGAGAAACAAGCCTACTATTATATAAACTTTTGTATCTTCATAAAATTCATTGTTTAGCTACATTTAGCTACCCAATGGGTGCAGAGCGTTTCCCCGCTAACGGTACTTCTAATAAATACTTGTAAATATCTTTAGTTCCGTTAGCGGGGTTGGCCCTAGGCTTGGAGTCACCAGCTTCGCCCAAGCCGCATGGGGTCCTGTCGAGCCCAACGCCACGGGGCTCCCATCTGCTCTCACTTGGTTGTTTTCTGCTGCCCCTCAACGCAGTGCGAATCACTGGAGCAGCCCTCTGCCCCAACCAAGCAATTATAGTGATAAGAGATATTTAAATTTATCGCTAAACCGGCAACAGCCTATCTAAAGGAGTTTCTCCATGTTTTCGATTCTTAGAGAGGAATGGAACAGATGTATTTAATAGGTGATGCAAACATGTTTTGCTTTTAGTCAATTAATTCTATGTTTCTTGCTATTATTCTAGCTGATTCAACAGCTTTGCTGTGTTTAGGTAGGTCTAGCAGTGGCTTTCCCTCCATACTGTATTTCAGTATCAGATCATCATCTGGAATTGTGCCAGCATATTCATAGCCTAGTTTCTTCACATAGCTTTCAACTTCTGAAACAAGATTTTGTGGTAGTCTATTTCCAACAGCATAGAATTTGTCTGGATTTATCTTCACCTCTTTGGCAATGTTAATAATTCTTTCAGCTGTTTTAATGCTCATTACTGATGGATCTAAAACAACTATCATTGTGTTTACATGTCTATCAACTCTTCTATTCAAATGCTCAAGACCAGCTTCCATATCCATTAAAACAACGCTATAGTTCTTCACCAAACCAGTTAAGATAGTGGTTAAAACAGAGTTTACATAGCAATAGCATCCCTCGCCCTCACCTCTACCCATTGCGATAAAATCAAAAAACTGAGACTCAAACAAACAGTCTCTCATAATCCAGTAGTTTAGCAGCGATATTTTGTCGAATCCAGATAGCGTGAATTCATCAATTCTCTTCCTAAATTCCTCAACAACATCACCAACTGTTTTAGCTATCTTTATCCCAAGAACATCTGGAAGATTTGTTGCAGGATCCGCATCAACTACAAGTATTGTGTCACTAATACTGCTCTCTATCAGAACTTTCAGTAGTAGTGCTGTCAAAGTTGTTTTTCCAACACCGCCCTTGCCAGAAATAGATGCTATGTAGGGTCTTTTCAAAGCTCTTCACCTAAACACTTATTTTCTCATATGGCTCCAAGGCTTAATCTCCTTGCTTTTTCTCCACCATATTGGGAAAAGCTCTTGCTTTCCTGGAAGTATAAAACCTGCTTCGTATTCCTCCATGAAATTTGGATCCAGCATTAGCTCTATACTTGCAGTGTTTTTTGCAACATTTTCTGCTGCTTGTACATAGCTTTTAGATAGTGTTGTTAGTATTGCTCCTCCAAGAGATCCATTTCCTATAAAACTTATTTCTGCATTTGGAAACTCTGGTATCATGCCAATGGCTATTGCACTATCAATGTTGAGATATCTTCCAAATGCTCCACATATAAAGACATGTTTTATTTTATGAACATCTAAATGCATTCTCTTCATAAGAATTGATATAGCTGCACAAACAGATGATTTAGAGTCTATAACATTATATATGTCCTTTTCAGTAATAACAATATCTCTTCCAGTTCCAGACTCCTCAGCAGATGCAACAACATATTCATAGCCATCAGGACCTCTTCTAATGTATGGAGACTCAATATCTCTATAGAACTTTCCCTGAGCATCTATAACACCATTTATAAAAAGCTGTGCAACAAGATCTATGTAGCCAGAGCCGCATATCCCTATAGGCTTAACATTTCCAATAACCCTGTACCTTGCTTTCAATGTGTTTGAATCTATTTCAACACTTTCTATAGCTCCCTGAACAGCTCTAACACCACATCTAAGCCCCCAACCCTCGAATGCTGGTCCAGCAGGTGCTGTTGTTCCCAGGAACCAGTTTCTACACCCAATAACAACCTCAGCATTCGTTCCTATGTCTATTAATAGTGCTGGCTCATCCATAAGGTGAAGACCAGCTGTTATTATATCCCCTACAACATCTCCACCAAGAAATCTTCCAGAACATGGCAATACATAGACAAGAGCATTTCTATTCACATCCAATCCTATATCAGAAGCTCTTAATATGTATGGTTTTGGACTTATTTTAACAGGTTGCTTAAATGATTGTATAAGAACATGGGGATTTGCACCAACAAATAGATAAGTCATTGCAGTATTTCCAGCTACTGAAACATGGTATATGCTCTTCTTGTCAACACCATGTTTTCTACACAAATCATTTACTAGAGCATTTACCACATCCACAACAGCTTTTTGAAGCTCCTTAAGCTTTTCATCATTTGTTGCATAGGATATTCTCGAAACAATGTCTTCTCCATACATCATCTGCTTGTTAAACTCTGACTCAACATCTATTACCTCACCAGATTGTGTATTCAGCAATGCAACAACAATTTTTGTTGTTCCAACATCTACTGCAACACCATAGTAAACCCCACTCTCCTTAACATCAACAACTGCATTGTGAAAAGGATCTACAAAAGCTATTGCCTTGCCACGTCTCTCAACAAAATCCTCAGCTTTTCTTATTAAATCATCATCAACTCTGTAGAAAGAACTTAGCTTAACTATGTCAAAGTAATCTGAAATTGTTATTCTATTTAGAATAGGCTCTACTTCAATTTTTGGTAAGTTTACATATGACAGAAGCTTGGCTTTTCCAAACTGGCTTTCGGAAGGAATAAAAACCTCCACATCACCAACCACTTTAGCTAAGCATGCTAGTACATAGCCTTTGCCAATTTCCTCATCTGAAATAATTGACTTATCGGCTAGTCTATGTTCAACCCCTCCCTTTACAAGCACTTTGCACTTGCCACATAACCCTTTACCACCGCAAACACTTCTAATTCCTATGTTTGCCTTGCGAGCCACATCCAAAATTGTTGAGCCTTTAGAAGCTTTTACAGCAATATTGAATTGTGGAAAGAAAACATTGACTGTGGCTTCATACTCTATTGTTTATCACCAAAAACATAAAAAATTAACGAAACTCTCATTGACCGATCAACTCTTTTAATTTGTCCTCAGTCCACATCTTCTCAATGAACTTACCGATTTCGCTAGAATCCATTGGTCCAACAACTACTTTCCAGCCAGTAGCATCTTCTACATCTCCAGAAACTCTAGCAGCTTTGCCAGGTATTATGAGAACCTTGTACTTAACTTTCTTATCAAGTTCCGCAGCCTTTATAACCTCTGCAACCTTCTCCCCAGTAAACTTTCTGCCAGCTACAGCAACATCAACTGCAAGCCCTTCTGTATCAACAACAACAAGCCATGCATTAACCTTGGCCTTTTCAACATCACTTAAAACAATGCTGTACGTCAATGCATAGTTTGTTGTTACCAAAACGGGTGATTTCTCATCTGGCTTTCCAATTTCTCTAACACCAGCTGGAACAGCAACTGGTTTTCTAGGATCTGTATACAGCTGAAATCTCCACATTACCTGTGGAAGCAGCACCCAGCCATCGAGTGAGTGCATAATGAGAACATCAGCATATCTGGTCATGAGCAGTGTAGCCATTATTGCTTCCCACCACATCTTATCCATAACATCCCCCTCGAGCTGTGTCCACACGGATATTGGTGTTCCGATGAGTGGATACCCAGCATATTTCCAAAGATCGTTAGCAGCTTTGTGTCTAAGCCACGTAAAGGCTTTTACAGTATATGCAAGCCCGTTTAAACCTACAAATGTTCCGGGATCTAGAACAAGATCATTTAATCCAAGACCCTCGCTAAGTGTTGCAACAAGCGATACCAAAGTGTCTAAATCTCCTGGAGAGGCTATGGCTAGTGGTGCATCAAATCTTTTCGAAAGCTCAGCCATATCTCTCCAATTATCTTTTGTGGCTGCATATATCAATGGCCTGTGCTCTTGTGGCAACACATTGAAGCCAGCTTCAATAACTGTTGGATTTGTTGAACAAAGTATTAGGGGAAGCGACGAGTTTTCAGCCACAATCTGAACTGTTTTAGCAAATTGCTTAGGATCATTTGTTACTGATCTAACTGCTATCAAATCTAGCTTAAGTTTTCGACCAACATATTCATATTCAAACTTTTCTATGGTCTCAACACGTTTAAGAATAGTGTCCTTATCCATGGAATCATCAACATCTATAGCTATCGCAGCTGGATTCATGTACCTTAGCTCATGTCTATACATAACATATTCTCCACCAATTTTCACAACCCTCTTAGAGCTCTTCACAACAACTTCTCTAACTGGGGGAGATAGAAGTGCTCTTAGTTTTTGAAGACTTTCTGCATAGCTTTTATCCTCAACTAGAGGAGGACACTGCTCAACTGTAGCATCAAAATTCACAAGCTTAACAGCAAAAGCCATGCAGTTTGGCTCTCCACACTTTCCACAATTTGTTTTTGGCAAAAGCTGATAAACTTCTATTGGTGTTGGAGGTTTCCAGGGCATTGAATCACACCACTGGAAGTTTTGCCGAAAGCCAGGACAACGCCTTTTCAGGTTCCCTTGGCTTTGGTTCTGAAAACAGGTATTCTCTAAGACTTTTGAGAACCTTCATTGTAAGTGGGTGAAGAACCATGAAATAATCTGCACCTGCAAGTAGACATATAACACATGTTAGTGTTTCCCACAAAGGCCCTCTGATTTCTTTAGGCCCCCAGTACTGATCCATTGTCATCCAAGCTTCTCTAGCACCCCAAGCGTTTGCAGCTCCAACATTGAATGGGTGTTGAAGAAGATCGTTACCCATTAAAGCACCTAGTCTTGCACGCTCCATTGTTGTAAAGCCATATTCTGTGCCATAGCCTATTCCACCTATGTTCAAATCCAGTATTATTCTGTTTCTCGGTATCCATGTATATACCTTCCTGTTTATCTCCTCAGCTTTTTCAACACTCATAGGAGAGAAGTCTATTACAACAGCATTTGTTTTTGCTATATTTGGACAAACCTTCTCCAAATCCATATCCAAATTCAGGCTATTTATTACAAGTCCCTCACTTGGAAATGCATTGGCCACAGCATTAAATACCGCAACGTCTTTCTCCGGATTGCCACTACCACCAACAACAATAGGCACCTTAACCACTTGCAAAATCTTATCAACAGTTTTTACTGCCTCTTCTGGAGAGGCATTCTTTATTGTTGGATCTGTACTAACGAGGTGAATATCTATGGCCTCTGCACCAAATTTCTTAACCCATACCCTTGCCCACTCCTCGGGATTGTCAAGAGCATCGCCAAAAGCTTGCCTCACTGCTCTAGGCAAACCAATTCTCATATCGAAAGTGTCTCCTCCAAAAGCTGGTGGATGTGGGGGTTTATAGCCAGCTAGATAATAGTATGGTGGAAGCTCGTGACCACCCAAAACTATTACAGTATCTCTCGTACCACCATCACTTTTAGTAGCACCCATTCTAACCTCAACAACCTTTCCACCAAACTTTGCCTTTGGCTCTTCAAAAGACATTTTCATTAATTCAACAACTTTCTTAGCTATAACCTCAACAGCTTTTGCAACTGCAACACCAGCTTGAATTTCTGGTTTTGCTTCAACAACTTTTTGTGGAGGAGGTGCCACGGCAATTGGTATAGGCAAAGCCTCTGCAACTGGTAGAGGCATTTTCAGCTCAACTTCATCAAGCTCCAACTCAATATTGTAAAGCTCCACAAAACCTTTTTCAAGAGCTTCAACAATTTTTGCTAAAAGACCAGCAACTTCAGCATAGCTTTTCGCACTTTTTTCATCATCTAAACGCTTTTTCTGCTGCCTCGACTCACTCACTTTTTCTCAACCTCTCCTCTTCTTATAACCATCTTCTCAATTTTTACTCTAACACCCTTCAAAACAATGCTTACAGAGGGTCCTTTTGGTTGGGTAAGAGCTGTTGGTATAGTTACGGAAACTGTTATACCACCTGGCATTGGTATTGTCACAGCTTGTACACCAGCAGCAACAGGTGTTGGTGTCACAACCACTTGTTGCGGCGCAGCTACTGCTGGAGCTGGAGTTGGTTGCTGCAACACCTGCTGTGGTGGTGCTGTTGGTGGTTTTTGTAGTTGCTCCTCAGCTGCCTTTCTTTCTTCAACAGCTTTTTTCTCAACAGGCTTCTCCTTCTCAAGAATCTTCTTTGCTATTGGATGACCCTTTTCAATAACAAATTTTTTGAGCTCCTCAACTGATTTAACCTCCTTCTCTGTAGCTATCTTATCTCTAAGCTCAGATGGTATAGCATCTAACACACGCTCCTTAAGCTCTGAAGGCATCCACACAATTCTTGTCCATCCACCATCTGCTTGAAACAGTTTTTTGCTTCTTAGATACAGCAATCCTATTCCCTGGAACCCTGGAACCTGCTTACCACCACCAACAGCATCAGCTATTTGACTAAACCTCAAACCAATTGGTGTTACACCTGCAAATCCTCTGTGAACAAGGCCAACAGCATCAAGCTCTGGTATGTAGAATGTAGCTATTTCGAAGCATCCACATATTGTTGGTGGATACTCAAACAAGGAGTAGAGCTTAACTTTTTGTATAGCTCCGTTGGAGAACTTTTTAACAGCTTCGTTAACACCATCATACTCTCCCCCAATTGGATCCAGGCAATTACCTTTTGGCACAGGCTGTATAGGCCCCTTTGGATCTATTTGCGCAGCTACTCTTGCATCAAGCCATGATATTGCTCCACATGCAGATGGTCTTTCTGGTGTTATTATGCATACATGTGTTGGTGCAAATGATTGACACAATTTGCAGGCATAGAACATGTCTGCATCCTCGTCCCTAAGCCCCAGAGCCCTTCTATCCCTTTCCTCATAAACCTTAATAGCTTGTGGATAAAGAGCTTCAACAACTTTTGCATCTGTTATGAAATATATTCTCAGCTTTTCCAGTATTGGGAATGCTGATTTAAATAATCTATATAATGCTATTCCAATGTATTTGAACGAGTTTAGACCTTTTTGATAAGATCTTTTGCTAACTCTAAGCCATATCTCATACCTTTGATTTAAATGCATATACCCTTGAACATAGTTACTAAACTCATGTATTCGTCTCTCAAGAACACCCTCAGCCTGTGACTCAAGGCCCTTGCCAGCTCCCTCCAAAATAACTGCATACTCATAGCTCTTACCCTCGCTCAACTCATTCAAATCAGGTCCCACAACAACAATTTCCCCATCAACAACCTCATCAAGAGGCTTAACCAAGAACAACTCAAACTTATATTTAACTTTTGGTCCTCCAAGTTCAACAAACATTTCTGGTGCTCTAACCCTTTGACCTTCGTACTGAGGCCCAACATCAACAGGTATATCAGAAAACACTCCCTTTGGCGGTGGTGGAGGAACCTTAAACACTTTCACAGATACATTTGCAGGAACCTCAAATTTTTCAATAATTTTTAGCACAGCTGACATAGATTCTCACACACATTTCTATCTATTTTTGATTAAAAGTTTTAAGAGATTCAACAATATGGGTGAAGTTCTTGTACCACACAACTAGGGGTAGCGATGGCAAAGTCCATGTAGCATTTGGCTGTGCATATGGGTCTAGGGATAGCGATTGCACATCGGGTCTGTAGTGCTTCAGGTAATTGAGTAAAAGCCATTCATAGGCATATCTAAACCCGATGAAGATTGCTAGTTTGCATGGAACAAGCCCTTTGGATATTTTTTGAATTGCCTCAAGTGGGAAAAGGATTTTGTAGCCTTTGAATCCCTTCTCATCAATTCTCTTAACAACATCAGAACTTGACACAATTACTGGTGCGTTTAAGGCTTTTGCCATTTCAATTATATGATCTATAACATTAATGTTTCCAGCAGCTTCAATCTCCTTAATGTTTGCACCTACAAGAATTGCTTCTTGACCAAGATACTTCCTAATAATTTCAACCACCCTATTTACATCAGTAACCACAGTAGCCTTTACTGGTCCTGGCGGAATATCTCCCTTGAGCCAGTATTCAAGAGCCATGCTAACCACCTATATTGCTACTCCTTCCCTCCTCAGCTTGTACTTCTCCACAACATCTCTCAACAGTGTTGGATTTGGTGTTACAGATTTTTCTCTCCACCCAACCTCCTTCAAGTAGCTAATAACCTCATCTCGATATGTTATCGGTATATCGCCTTCTGTTCTTATATACAAGTGTATGTCTGGAGGCAATTTGTCATTGCCATAGAACTGCTTGTAAAGCGATATGTAGTTTGTTAACTTTATTGCTCTACCCTGTGGAGTATCGGCAGGTCTAATGCAAAGTTTTGGTATCATCACCATTGCTTCCTCAAGACTTTCAGCTGCGTAGAATAGATGCTGAGGTGCTGGATCTAGCTTCACTTTCTCACCACTCATTGCATCATAGCCAATCCAGCTCTCCTCATCTGTTTCATCACCTAAAAGCATTCTTCTGTACTTCAAGCCATGGGGACCAACTATAACAGGTACTCCCAGTCTCCAGAAACCAGATGCTATAGCAGCTGCTTTTTGGCTCATAGCACCCCATGCAACACCTACTGCACCAACTCTATTCAATATATAGTCAGCAATCTCGGCATAGTTTGCTCTTAGAGGAAGTTTTGCAAAAATGTTTGCAATCTTTATTACAGCACCTGCAATATGTGAATTTGCAACGCATGAACCAACATTAACTATTCCACCCGCTTCGAAAATACCTGAGAACTCTTCATATGGTGTTTTACCCTCTTCATTTTTGTGCATAGCAATAGCCATTGCAGAACAGCCAGAGGCAACAACAATGTATCTTCTAGATGCGAACTCTTTAGCCATTAAAGCCACGTCCTGAGCACCATCAGGCCAGTTAGCACAGCCAACAAATGCTACAACACCTGGTATAGTCCCCAAGACAATGTCTCTTCCAACTGCTCTTATCTCTGTATCTTGTATTGGTCCTCTCCCAACTCTACATCTATACCTCTCGCTTAGCACAATGCTCTTAGCTGATGAGAGAATCAGTGTAAGCACAGGTATGTTCCTTGGGCAATCATATTCGCATCTTCTACATGCAAAACATCTTTGGTAGAGAAATGCAAGCTTAGATAAATCACCTTTGGCAGCAGCAGCCATGGCAACTGATATCGGTAGATTCTGCGGACAGTTTCTCTCACACTCTCTACACAAGCTACACTTCTTGGCGTAGTCAATAATGTTTTGCTCATTGAGAAAACTAAGCTTGTATTTCATTCGCATTGGTGCAAGCTTCAAAGCTGTTTTGACAGCTACCTGAGCAGCTTTATCCTCATCTAGTATGAGAGCCCCTGGTATTTTGCCGCTTACAAGCTCTTCAACAACAGCATCTGGATCTGCATATGTTCTATCTGGCAACCCCCTCATAGCCTTATCAGATGTTGCTATTACAACAGCTCCAACATTTCTAGCCTCCTCAACAATGTTTGTGTATATGCATTGCTCATCAATTACAATAACATCTGGAACACCAGTTCTAATAAATCTTAGCTGCCAGGATATAGGCCCAACAATCTTAGCTTTCTTCTTTTCATATCTTGTAAGGTCATGTGCTGTGCAGCAAAGACCACAAACCTCAACCTTGTCTCTAATGCCTGAAGCCTCTAGATAATCAATTATTGCTGTTGATGGCAATACGTTATGTCCTATAACAAGTATTACTGGTTTAGAAGCATCTATAGTCCCTATTCCGAGATCAACTAGAGGAGCATTTGGATCTGCTTTTGGCATACCCAAAGAAACTATTTGAACAACATCTGCAACCTCAAGCGCTATGTGATCAAGCATTCCAAGATGAAGAACCTTAGATTCATAATCCATCCAATTGCCTTCTTGACCAATTTGAACACTTGCAAGTGTTTGAACAATTTGCTTCTCAACATAATCCAAAACAATTTCCAAATCCTTAATTGTTCTTGGCTTAACACCTGTAACAAGTCTTGTTATAGGCATTTCAACATATACTTCTCCACCAAGATCTATCGGGGTATCCTCACCATATTCTCTCTTTAGCTTCTCAAGAAGCTCTCTAGCATGACTAGCATGAGTTGCTGCACCAATAGCACAAACAAGTGTTACCAACCTGGATTGCTGCTCAGATAAGTTTAATCCACACGCCCCCCTTTTACCCCTAGACAAGTCACATCTTCCATAAGTACACAAACAGCACAAGTCACAATATGGAAGATAAAGAGGTTTATACCTCTTCAAAAGTGTGTGGTCCCAGTGACGCAATGTTGCTATTGATGGGAATGGTGTTGGCCCTGGAGGCTCTTCCCACTCCTCAACAACATAACCAATACTTATATCAACACCCTTAGCCTCGCCCAAAGATGTTTTAAGCTCATCAATTCTGAATCTAACGTTTCTAAAAGGTATACTCAAAACACATGCACCACTAAAATAAATAATAATTTAATTTTCTAAAAAATAAATTTTATGACTTTATTTCCTATGTAGAAACTGTGCAACTATCTTGTTTTTCAACTCACTCAATGCTTTCACAGCTGGGGAAAGAGGCTTGTAATCCAATAGCGAAACACCATTATAGTCAGCCTCGAAAACAGCTTCATCAAATGGAATCCAATGAAACACCTCACTATTTATGTTCTTCTCAACAAACTCAACATCCCCAGAGCTTCTAACCTTGTTAACAACATATCTAAAGTTCTTCACACCAATATCTCTAGAGAGCTTCTCCATTTTAAGTGCAACATCCAGTGCTTTTATCGATGGCTCTACAACGCATAGAACAAGATCCACACCCCTAACAGCACCTCTACTCATGGGCTCTAAACCAGCAACCATGTCAATCACAACAACATCTCTTCTTCCAAGAACAAGATGAGATAGCAATGCTCTTAGAAATGCATATTCTGGACAGAGACACCTCGTACCTCCTTTTCTCACTTCGCCAAGCTTCAAAACAGTTACGTTGTCAGGTCCTTTAACACCAAACCTATCAACAATGTCATCAACTTTTGGATTCAAAACTAGAAAGCCATTTGGTAGCAGTGTTCTAGACTTTATAAACTCCTCTTCATCGAATAGAATGGGGGCTTTATCAGCAACATCACGAGGAATCCCAATAGCTGAAGCCAGATTAAGACTTGGATCAGCATCAACAGCTACTACACTAAAACCATCTCTACCCAAAAACCTGGCAAGAGCTGCTGCTATTGTTGTTTTTCCCACACCACCTTTTCCAACAACAACAATTTTCATGGAAAACCCGCTTTTGGCTATGCCTAGTCTTTTTGAATCTTTCTAAGTATGACCTTGTGCCCTATGAAATCAATGCTTTCAATAACAACATCATCTATTTCATACTTTCTTCCAGCTATATCAACAAATATGTATCCATTGCTTTTTGGAATCATTGAAACAGCTTCCTCAATAACCAATCTGGTTTCTGAACCCTCTTTCACATAAACCTTTGACTCGCACATAAAACTTGTTCACCCCTTTTCTTGTTACATTGCAAAGAGCTTTATTAGCTTATGCACAAGCTTTAGTTGTTGTGAAACTATATGGTTTCCATTCTTGTAACTGAATATGTTGTTAGCACCTGTTCACAGGAAAAATGCTACAGATCCTTGCTTAGCGAAGCATATGGAATGGTTTTAGCAGTTACAGAAGCATTGGCTAGAGCAGGTGCAAATGTTTTTGTTACTGTTTCGAAATATGTTGCAAACTGTTTTGAGAATATGAATAGGATTGTTGTTGAGAATAGCTATATGGATTTTGTTGAGGAAATGAGTAAGCATGTTGATTATGTAATTGCTATTGCTCCTCCACTAGAACTTGTTGAAATAGTTGGGAGAATAGGAAAAAAGTTTTTAGGGCCCTCATACAAGCTTGTAAAAATATTTTCAAATAAATATGAAACCACCTCAACACTAAGCAAATGCAGTGTTAAAACTCCTTACACAAAGCTTTTGAGTAGAGAAGACAATGTAAAAAATGCCTTAAAGGATTTTGAAATGCCTATTGTTATAAAACCTGCTATGTCAGCTGGTTCTGAATGTAATTACATTGTTAATAATGTTGATGAGGCAATTAAATATGTTGAGAAGGCTTTTGGCTGTGACCCCCTTGGACATGTGGTTCTGCAGGAATATGTTGAGGGTGTTCATGGAAGCATATCATCTGTTTTCAATGGTGAAAAACTTGTGTTTTATAGTTTGAATCTTCAGCTAGTGTCTTTGGATGGAAACAGATTTGTTTACAGAGGTAATGTTCTTCCAATTAGAAACCAAAGATATGTGCAATGGGCTAGAAACATTCTTGAATCAATGTCTAGTTGTTTAAATGGTCTTGGGGGGTATATAGGTGTTGATGTTGTTTGGAATGATAGTGGAATGTATGTTGTTGAGGTTAATCCAAGAATTACAACATCCGCTATAGGCATTGCAAATATCTATAAAGACTTTGGGCATGTTCTTTTGAAAACCAAAAGCAATGGTATTTTCCTAGGTGATGTTGTGAATGGCTATGCATATGTGGTTAAAGCATCAAAAATACTTAGAGAATGCTTGTTTACATGTTCCGAAATTAGTGAAGAGATTTGCAAATTGGTAGTTGGCAAGGCGAGTAGTTTGAAAGAGGTTTTTGATATAATTGGGGAAGAGACTAGGAACATTATTTATAGAGTTGACGAGGATCTATTTTAATGCATTCACCACTTTCTCTACACAACATGATTTTTACTAAAATCGCTGGATAGTGCTTTGAAGTGTTCATATCAGCCCATTTCACATCACAAAAGCTTTTCTTACCCAAGTTCTCAAGCATTTCAAAAGCGTTTCTCCCAAGACCAAAGCCTCTATACCTTTCCACAACCCTCGATATAAGCAAAACAAGAGGTAAACCAATGTTGTGGCTACAGGCCACTGGTGTTGGATACTCTTTGAACAAGTCGGCAAATTTTCTGCCAATGAAATAGCTTATTGCACCAAAGTCGAAAACACCTCTAATTTTTGAATATCTGGTTGAGAATGCTATTCCCCCTAGCCCCTTTGGCTTGTAACACTTATCTGTATCAACTACTAGCACAACAATGGATTTGCCCAATTTCCTATAGATTTTTGTGGAAATTTCTTCAGCAATTCTATTTGCATTTTTTAGTGGTAGAGAAACATAGGTGTATGGAAGATTCGAAGTGTCTATACCAGCTTCAGACAATGGCTTGAAAAAGTGCTTTACACCTCCAAAGCGAAGTGCAAGCTTTTTGTGTGCTGCAGCAACCTCCAACGGTGTGTTTGTGAGTAGATTTATGGTTTGTTGGGATTGAAACATGTTTCTAAATGCTTTAAGCCAAATAAAATTGCATAGTCTTGTCATTGCAATTGAAAATCTGTCTGCTTTCACCATTTTCTCGTCATATACATTTCCAAGTGCTATGGATATTGCTTTCTCTGAAATTGCAAGAACATCACCATTATCTATATGAGCTTCAAATCTTTTGATTATATCATTCACAAAGTCTGTTCCTGGATACCAATAGCTAAAAGGTTTTTTCAAAACCCTTAGCACTATCCTATATCTCGACAATGAAAAAGCTACCTTCTAGCTTTTTCAATAACGTACTTAGCAATTTCCTTAGCTATATCGATTTCTGGATGTGCTTCCTGAAGACCTCTCCACCCAGGCTGGCTATTAACCTCCAAAACATAGAGAGAATCAGGTAAACGAACTATGTCAACACCAGCTATTTCACATTCAAGTATTTTCGCAGCTTTTATAGCAATGTTCTCTACATCAGAATCTAGTTTTTCTATCTTCACAGCTTTTCCACCTCTAGCAATATTTGTTTTCCATTCAGTAGGTGGTGCACGTCTATACATTGCAGCCAACACCCTTTCCCCCAGCACAAAAACCCTTATATCCTCTCCTCCATGAGGCAAAAACTCCTGGAGATATGCAACATGTCTAACAAATGTTACTGATCTTACAACATCCCAGAGAACATCCCTATCCCTAATTCTTATTCTTGTACTTCCATGGCCTCTAGAGCCAAACATTGGTTTAAAGACAACGTCTTTGCTTTTAAGCATTTCAACGCTTCTCATAGCTAGTGAACTTCTCTCCGTTGCTATTGTTCTTGGTACTGGAACTCCATGCATTTTCAAAGTGTAAAGAGATCTAAACTTGTCAACGCATTTCTCTATAGCTGATGGCTTGTTGAATACAGGTAGCCCAAGTTCTTGAAGAGCATAGAGAATATCTATTCTGAAAATTGCTTGATCCAAACTAACACGTCCAAATGGTCTAACAACAACTGCTGAAAGCCTATCAACAATATTTATGTTGTTTACATAAAACTTTGGCTTATCAACATCTATATGCGCAACAACATCGCTAAATCTGAATGTGTGAACGGAGCATCCAAAACTTTGAAAAGCTTCTATCAAATGTGATGAGCTCCAACTCCTCGGATTTCTAGTTATGATTCCTATCTCCATGGAAACACCACAAAATTATCAAAACTCGCACTTGTCTACTAAGCCTCTGTGAATAGCTGTTGCAACAAATGCATATTTAACTCCAAGACTTTTCAAAATGCTTATCTCATTCAACTCCCTCAAACCACCACCAACACCAATGTCAACACCCTTGCAAACATCAACAACACTTTTCAAAATCTCAACATCTATTCCCATAGATGTTCCAACTCTATCAAGAAACAAAACAACAACCATCTTAACACCACTTCCACAAACCTCTTTAGCAGCTTGCACAACCCCAATCTCAACATTTTTGAATTGCGTCATACGATTCTTTGTATCCAAGCTAACAACTCTATTTCTCAACAAACCAAGTTCACTGGGGTAAACAAGATACTCCGTACCAATAACATAGGCAATTCTCTCGTTATCCCTTATAGAAATGCCTTCTCTACCAACATCAGCAAAAACCTTGAATCCAAGAGACAAGGCAGTTTCTATAACATGTCTATTTCCACCTCTACCCATTATAGCATCTAGATCAGCTATGTAAACATTTCTACATCCAAGTCTCGAAAAACCATTCAAAACATCTACTGGATTCGGAGAATTTGCCACAACACTTTTAGAAAGAGGCTTATACTCGTTTCTCTTACCAGCTACAGCATGAACAACAACACCATTCATAACATCTAGCACAGGAATTATTGTCAAACTCATTTTTGTAGCACCAAATGAATAATAATGATGTAGTAAAAAGAAAAATATTTTATTTTCGATTTACAATAAATTTGTTAGTTAATGTAAATGTAACATCCACAACATAAAAATATGAACACATAGTTTTAATATGTACCATATTTAAGAGCTGCGTTGATATATGCACGTACATTTTCTGGAGGTGTTCCAGCAGGTAGTTCGCCTATCGATGGTGATATTATAAATCCTCCTTCGGGTTTTATTTTGTTTAGTAAGTTTTTTACATATTCATCTATTTGTTGTGGTGTTCCACTAGCTAGTAGTGTTGTTGGAACTCCACCCATTACTATTGTATGCCCCTTAAGCTTTTCCCAAATCTTTATAAAATCTTTTGGTCTTTCAAACCAGCCTATTCCCCAACCCTTTGGAAGCTCAAGTAATGTATCAACATGTGGTGAATGATCACCTTCGAAAATTACAAAGCCTTTGTATCCTTTGCTAACAAGTGTTTCAATTATTCTCTTTAAATATGGCCAGTAAAACTCGTTATAAAGCTTTGGAGGAAGCATCTCATTAAGATGCAAAGGTATGAAGAATAGTGGTACTGGTGGTGTTGGAGGTACAGCTGTTGCAACTTTGAGTATTGGATCAACAAGAGCCTCGCAAGCAGCTTTGAAATTGTCTGGATACCTTCTTATATCTAGCATAGCTCCTGTTGGATGTCTCAGAAAGTCTCCTATAACATCGGCAGGTGCATATGCATTTGTTCCCAATGGAATTATTGGATAACCAGCTTTAGCAATAGCTGTGAAAAGATTTATTTGAAATGCAATCACCTTTTGCATAGCAATACCAGCTCTAATCCAAGCACCATTCCATTTTGATGAACCTGGTTTTCCAAGACCTTCACATACTCTTGGCAAAATAACTTGGTTCATAAACTCAACTGGATTGTCTATTAGCTGCTTATATTCCTCAGGCTTCATAAACTCTCCTCCAAGAAATTGTGGATGCATATTATCTCTTAGTTCTCTACCAGGCCACTTACTCCATTTGTCCTTCAAAACATCATGCAAAGGCCCTGTTAGAAATCTGATGATGTTTGAAAAGTCTGGGAACTCAGCAAATGCTAGAGCAAGTGCAAAACCTTCTAGCATCATTGGCACAAGCAGTATTGGCCAATCACTTGGAAAATCATGTACAAATTTAAGTACAGCATTTTCGACCTTGTCCGTTAGGCTATAGGATAACTCATACCAGGTAATGCCTGTGTAGGAGCAGAGAAAATCTCCTGCTGCACCAGCAATAGGAACTCTGTCAGGAACCTTAAGCTCTACAGCTTTTAGAAACCTGTTAAGCTTCTCTTTAGCTACTTCCTCAGGCTCTTTCTCATGCCTTTTAATCCACTCATCTATTGGCTCCATAGCCATTTCATGCTCACCTCATCTTTTTATCCTCTATCCACTTAAGCATTATTTTTACTCCCTCAGCTGCGCTATTTGTCCACGCATCTGCCCCAACATACTCACACGCATATTTGTCTACTCTACCACCACCAATAATTATCTTCACTTTATCTCTTAGCCCAGCTTCTTTAATAGCATCAACTGTTTTCTTCATCGAATCTATTGCTAGTGTTAAAAGCCCTGACATTCCAACTATGTCTGGGTTGTACTGCTTTATTGCATCAACAAATTTTTGTGGAGGTACATCAACACCAAGATCAATAACCTCAAAACCAGCTGCCTCAGCCATTGTAATAACAATGTTTTTGCCAATATCATGAATATCTCCCTCAACAGTTCCAATAACAAACCTTCCTATAACCTCTCTTCTCTTTCCCAATGCCTTGAGCTTCTCCCTAGCCATATCAGATACTGCCTTCAGAATCTCACCAGCCATGACAAGATCTGCTATGAAGAACTCGCCCTTCTCATACTTTTCACCAATAATATTAGCAGCTTTTGTAAGATCATTCAGAATGTTTAGAGGATCCTCAACCTCAAGCCTCTTCCTAGCCAACTCAACAGCTTTTCCCTCATCAAGTTCAACAATAGCCTTAACAAGCTCTTCCGACATGGACATAGATACATCACCAAAAATTAAAACTAGAGCAGAAAGATAAAACCTTTCTGATTATATGGCTGTTCTAGCCACGTGTACGATATTGGAACTAGATTCAACAAATCATGTCGTAAATTCCAGTGATTAAATCTCAATTACTTGTAGCAACAAACATTTTTGAGTTTAAAAATAGTGGATTTTGTAAATGAAATTTGCTGTTTGAGTTATCTCTAAGCAGGTGTAATGATTGGTATGACCTCTACTCCCAATCTTTTTGCAAGTGAGTGTGTGTCTGGATCTATAAACCCAGCTATTATTACTAGTTTTGGCTTAACCCCTTCTCTCCTCTCATATAACAAGCCTATTTTGTGAAGCTCTGAAACATCTGCTTTTGATGCTCTAGACTTTACCTCTATTAAAATATGCTCCCTGTCTTTGATGGCCACATCAACTTCAACAATTGATGGATATCCATAGACAAAACCATCATCATCTCTATAAACCCACTTCTCAACTTTTGCAACCCCAAGAACATCTTCAACAACATACTTCATGGCTTGTCTAAAAGACTCTTCACTTATAACACCAAATCTATGAGCAATGATAACAACAACCCTTCTGGTTTCTCTCAGTTCCTCCTCGATCCTGGCAAACCTGTTTTCAAGTTCTAAAAACCTTTTCTCTAAATCAGCAAACCTCTCCTCTAATTTCAACATTCTCTCCTCCAACTTCGATACTCTCTCCTCTAATTTAGTAAACCTCTCCTCTAAATCAGCAAATCTCTCCTCAAGTTTAGCGAATCTCTCCTCAAGTTTTGTAACTCTATCAAGAATTTCGCTAAAGCCAAGCAAACCCATTAAGGCATAGCGAAACTCTTTATCAACTTCAAGAGTTTTTAAAATCCTCTCCTTCTCCTCTGGAGATAGAGTAGGTGAGGCCACTTCAGATACCCATCTACTTTTCTATACATTAACCCAATTCATTAAATTCACAGTAACTATATTGCTACATAGTTAATAAGCTTTGTCTAGGATTAATCTATATGTGTTGAACTCTTCTAATGTTTTGAGTATCTCCAGCAATACACATACCTATCACCTATCATTGTTTTTGGTGGATATAGCTTTGAGCATATCTCTTGTCTCCATGGGCACCAACTGCGAATTGGGCATAGTTCATCATCTAGAAGCTTCATTTCCTCTGGTGCTTTGCTAGGTTCTAGAAGCATTGATGTGTATGGGTGTAGAGGTTCTGTGAGAACCTTGTCAACATTTCCTTCTTCAAGTATTCTTCCAGAGGCCATGACAGCTATTCTATTTGCTACATAGCTTACAACATCTATGTCATGTGAAACAAATATATAGGTTAGATTCAGCTTTTGCTTAAGATCTATCAACATGTTGAGTATTTGTGCTTGAATCGATATGTCTAAATTGCTTGTTGGCTCATCGAGTAGAACAAGAGATGGTCTTGTTATAATTGCTCTTGCAATTGCTATTCTCTGAAGCATTCCACCACTAAGCTCCTTAGCAAACATGTTTCTAATACTTGGATCAAGATCAAGTACTTCAAGAACACTGTAAACTCTGTGCTCAACCTCATCCACGGAAAGCTTAAGTGGTTTCAGAGGCTCTGCAACCACATCATATACTCTCATCTTCGGATTTATTGACTGGCTCGGCTCTTGAGGAACATAGCTTATCTCTCTTGAAATAACACGTCTCTCTCTACCTTTTAGCTTTGCAATATCAAAACCCCTAAACAATATCCTGCCTCTCTCGGGTTTCACAAAACCTAGAATAGCTTTTAGTATTGTTGACTTTCCACTACCACTACCACCAACAATGCCAAGCGCAATACCATGTGGAACATCCATATCAACTCCCTTAACAGCCCATATCTTTCTATAGCCATATCTCAAATGGCCCAAGGGAATTTTGTAGCTAACATACAGATTCTCTATTCTTAGAATGCTACTCATAGTATTTCCAACACCTAACAGCTTCGCTATCCAGCTTTTTCAGTAAAGGCTCAAGCAATCTGCATTTGTCAAAAACATATGGGCATCTTGGATGAAACTTGCATCCAGATGGGTATTTTCCTGGTGGTGGAGGCATGCCAGGTATATCAACAAGTCTTTCCCTCGACAATCTTCTAGGTATTGCCATAAGCAGCAACTCTGTATATGGATGCATTGGCTTGTTCAAAACCTTGCTAGCTTCCCCCAACTCAACAACTCTACCAGCATAGATAACAGCAATTGAATCACAAACATGGCGAGCAATTGAAACATCATGTGTTATGAAAACCAGTGTCAACTCCCACTCTTTCTGAAGCTTTTTAAGCAGATTGGCTATTGAGATACGGAGATATGCGTCAAGAGCTGATGTAGGCTCGTCAGCAACAAGTATTCTAGGCTCAGAAGCAAGTGCTAATGCGATTGCAGCTCTTTGCTTCATTCCACCACTAAGTTGGTGGGGGTAGAGATCAAAAACATTTTTCTCAAGCTTAACATCCTCTAGAAGCTCAAAAACCTTGTTTTTAACATCTCCATTTCCTAGCTTTGGATAGTAATGTTTTATTGCTAGTGATAACTGTTCGCCAATGGTCATAAACGGATTTAGAGAAGATGCTGGATCCTGGGGGATCTTAACAACAACTCTACCTCTAACACCATTAAATCTTCTTGAATCACCATCTATAACTGTGTGGCCAAAGATTGAGAGTTTTCCCTTGGTTCTTGCATATGGTGGTAAAAGACCTGCTACAGCATTTCCAATTGTTGATTTTCCACAGCCTGACTCCCCTATTAGGCAAAATGTTGTGCCATGTTCTATCTCAAGACTCAAATCCTCTACAACCCACAGAATCAGATTCTCTTCAGATTCATAGCCTATGTAGAGATTATTGCTTTCTATTGCTAGAACCATAGCCACCACCTCTTCCTCAAAACTGGGTGATACTCCTCATAAATTACTTCACCAAATAATGTGAAGGATATTGCTATGAGTGCTAGTATCGATGCTGGTGCTAGAAACGTCCATGGGGCAGTAGTTACATCTCTAAGGCTATAAGCTATCATCACGCCTAGATCAGGTTCCTCAATAGATTTAATACCTATTCCAAAGAGAAATGTTATTGCTGAAATCTCCAAAGCCACGCTGCCAATATCGCTTAGAGCCTCTATAATCATTGGAGCAACTATGTTTGGAGCTATGTGCTTAGTAACTATGTACCACTTGGACAAGCCATAGTACATTGGTATTTTAACAAAGTCAAGTTCTCTCAACCCCCTTGCTTGAACATAAGCTATTCTGGCATACCATGGAAACCAGGTAACAATTAAAGCAATTAAAACTGCTTCATATGTACCACCAAAAAGTATTGCTAGAAGAGCTGATAGCAAAACCGATGGAAGAGCTAAGAGAAGCTCTGTGAGGTAAGACACTATTGCCTCAACTGGTTTAGAGCTTATAGCAGCAAAAGATCCTAGAAACAAGCCTATAACCAAACTCAAAACAACTACAAAAACACATGAAGCCAGGGCTCTGTTCAACGCAAACAAGATTCTGCTCAAAACATCTCTACCAAGACTATCAGTTCCAAGAAAATGCTCAAGCGATGGAGGCTTAAATGCCCTAGCCCTATCTATTTCAATTCCCATTCCCTGCCTTGGATAAGGAGCTATGTAGGGACCTAGAATAGCTAGAAAAGCCAATGCAAATATCAACAATGTTGCAACTCTAAACAAGTATCTTCTTCTCCACGTTTTTCTAGCCATGGAAAAAGCTTCTTGAAGAACACTACTCACATAGGATATCATAGCTGAACCCTTGGATTTGTAACTGCTTGAACTATGTCAGCTATGGTATTCGCCACTATCAAAACAATTGATGTGAAAACAGTTGCCCCTATAACCACTGGATAGTCAGAAGCTACAATTGCTCTAGATGTGAGTGTTCCCAAACCCTCTCTAGAAAAAACATTTTCAATAACCATTGTCTCTAGAAGCATGTAGGAGAATAGAAGTCCTGTTAGCTGAGCAACAACAGAAACTATGTTTGGATATGCATATCTTCTAACAATTACTTTTCTTGGCAGCCCAATCGATATAGCTTGTCTAACATACTCCTCTTCAAATGTTTCTGAAAGCGATACTCTAACAACTCTTGTTATAACACCCATTGGGTAAGTTGCTAATGCAATTGATGCTGGAATCAACCTGAGAAAAGCATCAAGAAATATGTCTAGTCTTCCAGCAATCAAGCTATCTACAGTTATCATACCTGTTAAACCCGAGAATGTTGTGTATTTTGGGGATACTCTCAAACCTAGATATCCATAGCCAAAAAGATACAGCATCAAAAAAATTAGAACTGCTACTAAAAATCTTGGCATCCCAGCCAAAACAACGGATAGAAAGTATATTGTCTTATCGCCTAAACCACCTCTTGAAAGCGCTGCCCTTGTTCCAAGCCAAAGAGAAAGAGGAACTGCTACAGCAAAAGCATAGACAACTATTTCAAGAGATGCCATAAAGTTTCTTACAACAAGATGAAAGACAGGTTGCTTAAACTCTACAGACAAACCCCAATCACCCATGAGAAACTTGTACATGTAGAGAGCTAGTCTTTGATAAAGCGGCAGGTTAAGACCCAGATACTCTCTTGCTCTAGCTATGGCGGCAGTTGCTCCAGGACCTCTTGGCTTTCCAGCCCAAATAATAGCTGGGTCTCCTGGTGTAAGCTGAATCATTAGAAATGTCAATATCACTATTCCAAAAATTAGAAGTGTTGAGATAACAATTCTTTTAGCTATGTAGTTTAGTGTTAGCATTTCCTATTCCTATTTCAGTACCTCAACATATTGGAAGAATACTGTGTATGTGTATAGAGAATTGAATGCTCCATCTCTAAACCTTATCCTCTGCTGGTTATACACATAAATGTGTTGCATATCCCAAAGATTCACAGCAGGCATATCATCAAACACTATTTTCTGAACCTCTTCATAAAGAGGCAAAGACTCTTCGAGACTCTCCAAAGACTTCTCATATGCTTTTGACAAAACCTCGTCAAATTCCTTGTTGCAGTAGCCAGCCCAATTCCAATAGTTTATAACCCCCTTCTCAGGCTCTAAACACTCCAACAAGCTGAAGTAATCATATGGTATTAGATATGTGGGCCACCAATCATTTATTATTAGATGTGGAGCCTCCTCAGGTTTTTCCCAAACACTTTGGCCCAAACTTTTCATCTGTTCCCATGGCAAAGCCTTTATCTCCAAATCCACACCTATCTTCTGAAGCTCTGCTTTAAGTAGTTTTGCAAATGCCTCTTCCTCTTCATAGCCCTGGGTAATAACCATCTCTAATCTGAGCTCGCAAGGAGCATTGGCTTTGCTTAGCAGTTGCCTAGCTTTATCCAAATCTTGTTTCAAAGCCCATTTACTGCTATAGCCTGGGAACCCATATGGTATTAAGCCACTTCCCTTTTTCCCATAGCCCATGAGGCTCTGCTCAACGATTGAATCCCATGGAATTGCATATGCTATAGCCTTTCTAACATCTGTGATGTTTGTTGGACATCTCCTTGTGTTGAACATTAGTATGAAATTGTGAAATGTATCAGCAACTACTACACCAAATCCACTATCCTTAAGTACTTTAATTGATGATCTTGGAACACTAGAAGCAATATCTATGCCACCAGATCTAAGCAGTCTTTCCTGTTCACCAGGATCCTCAACAATTTTAATAATGATTGTGTCTGGAGCATTTGGATTGTTTATCTCCTTCCAACCCCACCAATCACTAAACTTCTCAAGAACAACCTCATTCTCAGGTTCATACTTCACAATTTTGTATGGGCCTGAACCAAGCTCATTGCCTTTGTTAAACCATGTTATAAGCTCTTCAGAAACAATATCACTGATTCCGCTAAGCTTCAACACATTTTTGCTGTATATGAAAGCTCCATAGGCAGCTGCTAAAGTGGGTCTGATGTCGCATGGATAGGAGGTTACTATTTCAATGGTTTTATCATCCAAAACCTTTGTGCTGTTAACACACTCCCATATGTAGCCCAGCCCTCTTCCAAGCTCTTCATAAACTAGCTTCGTTCTCCAAATACTGAAATTCACATCATATGCTGTTACAGGTGAGCCATCATGAAATCTTGCATCATCTCTTAACACAATTCTCCAAACAGTATCATTCACCTTCTCAACGCTTTTTGCAAGAACATAACTATACCCCCCAGTTTTTGGATCATATCTAAGAAGAGTTTCATAAACAAGGTGAAGAATCATTATACCTGTGTCATCCTCAACACTTGGATCAACACCAGTTATAGCATCTCTATAAGCATAGGTAACAACTCTCTTCGTAGTTGCAGGTCCTGTCAATGGTTTAAATACAAGAAATGTTAAAGCTACTACTACAACAGCTATTGCCAATACCGCAACTAGTAAATATGTTCTTTTGCCCAACATTTTTATCGGAAGTTGATATGAGCCCAAGCTTTATAAATTTTAAACATCTTCGCCCATACCACTTAATCCAATCTATTCTTTCACATTACCAGATTCAACCACAGACTTTTTCACTGCCTTTACTTTCAAAACACCATTTCTATACAACGTTTTAATCGTTTTTGGATCAATTTTTGCTGGCAACTCAACCTCTCTCCTATACCTAGCCCCACTCCCAGGATCAACAACATCAATTAAAATATGACTATCATCCAAAGCCACAACACCCACATTCTTCTCGCTAACCACTGGAACCTCTGCCACCACTTCTATAGCACTACCATCATCATATATGTCTATAAGCTGCTTACCACTCTCCCCACCCTCATCAACTACCACAACCCTGGGACTTTCCTTCTCAAACTCTTCACCACCAATTCTATAGATTCTTGGATTACCATCAGGCCCCACCTCTATCCTCAATCCAAAGAACCTTTCACTACCTGAACCATTTTCAATGCTTGCTAAAAACTCCTCAAAATCTTTGATAAACTCACTGAAAAACTTATTCATAAGCTCTTTCACAATTCTGTTGATATCGTTCCAATCATCTTCCTCCATAAACAAGCCTCAAAAACACTTTACTGTGGAAATAAGAATATAAGCTTAGTGCTTGTGAAAAAGTTTTTGCATAATTGAATTCTTTAGCTTATCAAATACTATTCTAGTGATGCTCATATCCAAGAATGTTTCAACAGCTGAACAGCTTTTAGAGAAGCTACATGAAATAACTGTGTTTTCAGCAAAAACATTATTTGAAGTGTTTTGCTGTATTCACACTATTCAACTGTATACCTTTGTGCTATACAGAGAATCTTATTTTAAATGGAAGCAAATCTGTCATTAGATGTAGACCTGGCGAAAGTTTGTGTATCTTTTCTGCAACGTTTAGAATCACTGCATCTGTTCCTGGATCTCCTGGTGTTCCACTGCTTCTCCATGTAACAGCATAGTCTTTTCCCACAACTATTATTTCCTCATATTCTGGTGCTTTTGCATATGCTTGGAGCTCTACTCTAACAACCTCTTTGTCTCCTAGATAGCCTGCTCCATAGCCTTTAACTCCTTTGCAAAGCCCCTTATCTATTCTAGTACCCCTTTCCTCAATAGTTTCATCAGCAATAACAGGCTCCTGCCCCTCAACAACTCTTGTCAACTGCAAGTCACCGGCGTGGGCAATTAGATACACAGATTCCGCATAGCCAACATGACCTGTTAACTCACCTCTCCTCATTTTATCCTCAAATGTTTTTGTGTCTAGACCAAGACCGATTTTCCTCTTGAAAGACTCTCTTCTCTTCAAAGCATCAACACTTCTAACAGCCTTGACATACCTTATCCGAGTTACTGATGAGGCTACAACAGCTACTAATGTGTCTAGCAAAAACCCAGGGTTTATACCAGTACCAACAATAACTGCACCGCTATCCCTAGCAAGCTCATTTAGTCTAATAGCTAGTACAGGATACCTGTAATAGGGATATGCAAGCGTTTCACAAGTTGATACAACATCTACACCCATACTCAAAACCGATGCAATCTGATTATACACTCTATCTAGGTAAGAACCAGTTGCATGTATAACAACATCAGCATCAACTAAAACACTAACATCCCTAGACACCTCAACTCCTATACTACCAACACCAAGCACCTCACCAACATCTCTACCAACAACACTTTCATCAATATCAACAACACCAACAACCTCATGACCTCTCTCAATAGCTTCTCTAGCCACTAACCTACCTATAGACCCAAAATCATATATCCCAACAAGCATTACCTTCCACCAAACACCAAATCAGTGAAACACAGCTAAAATAATATAAAGCTTTTGCTTAACAAGACCTAGAAAACTTGAAACAAAACACGAGAAGAAATTGCTAATGAAAAGGTTAAGGGTTGTAACAATGCATGTAGCATTTAGAATTGCAGTACATTTCTAATTTATTTTTATCCTCAACTCTATTGATCATACAAAGTAGGTGAGGGCATAGATAAAAGTATAAAAACATTGTTTATGCATTAACATGTTAGTAAGTGATTTGCAGCCTCTGTCAATTTTAGTGTTAGAATTCCTAGAGAGCTTTACGAGAAGATGAAGCTGTTTAGAGAGGTTAACTGGAGTGAAGTTGTTAGAAAGGCTATCGAGGAATATATTAGGAGGTTAGAGGAGGGTGAGAAGATTGTGCCAGCAGAAGCTCTTATGGAGGAAATAATGAGGATGGGTGTTTCACCATCAGATCTAGAGCCGATGTCTGGAGAACTGAGGAACATTTATATAGATCCCTTAGGGAGAAGGAGTGGAGGAGAGTAGAATCTACGATACAAGCATAATCATTGACATGGTTAAAAGAGGTTCAAAGACAAGAGTACCACATGTGTCAATTATAACAGTTGTGGAATACCCACCTGCAATAACATTTGCAGAAAACATTTTGTATCCAACAAGAAAGGACTAGGTATTGGCAATTGCTTGGCAAGTAGAGTTAAGAAAAATGGGAAACCCTTTACCAGTCACAGACTTGATAATAGCTGCACAAGCACTAAACAATAACCTAACACTGGTGGCAAAAGATAGAGACTTTAAAATGCTGAAAGATAAAATTGCTAAGAAGCTTAAACTAGAGTTCATAGAATAAACATTAAACCAGCAAAATACCTTCTACTCTCTTCGGAGTTTCATGAGAAAAATTGAATGGAAATATTCAAAAAAGATTGAAAACACTAACAATAAAATTGAATAATAGCTCAGTAAAGCTCTTGAGTTGGGGGTAGAGGGATTATTTTCCTTCTGTTTTCGCCTTTTTTGCTAGTTCTATGAAGTATTTTGCTATTTGTGGATAGTCCTTGTCTCTATACTCTGTTGTGCTGGCCATCATGTATAGTGTTGATAAGGCTTCTGCAATTGTTGATGGTATTCTCTTTTCTTTTAGTGCTGATGCTATGCACCAATAATCTTTTCCTGCCATCCATGTTTTGAATCTTGGTGGTGTTTCCTCAAATACTCTTCTCCAATACCTTTCAACTACTTGCCCAAACCACAGGTTTTTTGATGCTTCTCTAAAGATTTGCAAATCAACATCCCAAGCTGTTAGAAGAGCAAAGACCTCTGCCAATATACCTGGTATTGCAAGTCCGATGTGGTTTAGAGCTAGTTTAAGAGCCATTGCCTTTGGCACTTCACCAACATACATAACCTTTTGGCTGTAAACCTCTATAAACTTCTTGTTTTTCTCGAAAATATCCTTGTCTCCTCCAACCATTGAAAACAGTTTGCATTCCCTAGCCTCGTCACCACTTCCATAAACAGGAGACTCAAGATAGTTTAGACCAGCACTTCTCAAAATGTTCATAGCTACAATGCTTGTTGTTGGAGTAACTGTGCTTGCGTTTAAAACAAGCCCTTTATCTAATTTGCCTCCAGAAACAATGTTGTTTATAACATCTAGAACAGCTTTATCATCTGTAACAAAAATTACCACAGCATCACTATCCTCAACAAGCTTTCTAGCATTTTCATAAGCTTTTCCACCAACTTCTGAAGCAATTTCCAAAGCATTTTCATATCTTCTGCTGTAAACACCAACGGAAATACCTTTTGATGATAGGCATTTAGCCAGGTTTGAACCCATTATCCCAGTTCCAACAACTCCAATCTTCATAAAAACACCTAGAGCAAATCCACTTGGATATAGAGATCACTCAACAAAATAAAAGTTTTTCAAATGTGCTGATGGCAACAAAAAATGTTTTGAAAAATTGTTGCTTAATTGCTTTGTGCTAAATCTCTGGCATTTCCCACGGGTTTCCAAAGAGGTTTAGAGATGCGATATCTCTTAACTGTTTGCGTGGTCTTGGCGGGGGAGACTCTGCTGGTACACCAACAGGTATTAGCGCAACCACTCTATACTTATCTGGTATGTTTAGAATCTTCTTAACCTCAGCCTCATCAAATGCCCCAATCCAGCATGTTCCATAGCCAAGCTCTGTAGCCTCTAAAACTATGTGCTCCAAAGCAATTGTTGTATCAACAACTGCCCACTTTGGCGATGCCTCAACATTTGCAAGACCAACGATAATAGCTCCAGCATCTGCAATGAATTGCTGGTTTCTACATGCTGGAACAAGCTTCTCCTTAAGCTCGTCATCAATCACAACAATGAAGTGCCATGGCTGTCTATTTCCTGCGCTAGGAGCCCATCTAGCAGCTTCAAGAATTTTTTCAAGATCCTCTCTCTTTATTGGTTCACGCTTATATGCTCTAATGCTTCGTCTAGACAATATAGTTTCATAGACACCCAAAGCAAACACCAAAACATTTTAAACATGGTTCAAAATAAAAGTTTTGAATAATTTAAAACTTTTTGTTGCTTTAGTAACTATCCTCAGTGGTGTTCAATGGAAAAACTGGTTTTTGCTGATGGGCATATGCATAGCAATCCTGTTAAGGGTCTTGGAATTGAAAATATAGCCAAGAGGTTTTCCAGTGCTGGTGGATGGTTCATAGCACTTGTCTCCCTACCTCCTCACCACTTTGGTTTTGACAACAGCTTTGATGGCTATGTAAAATCAGTTGATGTTTTGATTAGAGAGTGTAGAGCTGGTAAGGAACTTGGTTTGAAGATGAGGTGTTTTGCAGGTGTTCACCCAGCTGCTGTAGAGGATGAGATTTCGAAAAACCCAAAGCAAAGCATGAAGATATTGGAAAAAGCCTTGATGGTTATAGACCACATAGCTAAGCTTGTGAAAAACGGTTTGATTGATGGCTTTGGCGAGGTGGGGAGACCACACTACAAATCATTACCAGAAGCATTCATTGCAAACACAATCATTTTAAAACACACCTTAACACTTGCCAAAGACCTTGGGGCCTGGATTCATCTACATCTCGAGCAAGGTGGTGAGATAACAGCTTTCGACATAAGCGAAACAGTTAAAGCGATTAGCATAGACAAGAAGCTTACCATTCTACACCACCTGGACATAGCAACAGCTAGGCATGCCCAGCAACACCAGCTAATATTTACAGTACCTGGAAAAATACAGATTTTGAAAGAGGCATTCAAATCCCTAAAACCTATGTACATGGTTGAAAGCGACTTCATAGACGATCCAAAAAGACCAGGAGTTTCTTCATACCCATGGGATATTGTTGATAATCAGAAGAAACTGCTTTTAGATGGTATTGTCGATGAGAATTACCTTTATAAATTAAATGTTGACATGGTTTCCAAAATCTATGATGTTGAACCTCCATAGCCTTTAGCTACAGCAGCTAATGTATCTTCTTGTCAAATGCTACAAGGTTTTTAGCTAGCTGAAAACCATAAAAATGTGTAATTATTAAGTGCTGCTGTAGAGAAGCAAGGTGCTTTGCTGTGGTGATTTGAAGTGAATTCACAGAGTAGTTTATTGCTTGAAATGTGTAGAGATGAGTTTGAGTCTCACAAGATATACAGGGTTTTGGCAAGGCTTCCACTAGTCAATGAAAGAATTAGAGTGGCTTTGCTGAAGGCTTCTGAAGATGAGTATAGGCATTATCTTTTCTGGAGAGGTGTTGTTGGTGAGTGCAAATCCAGTGTTTCCATGCTCAAGATTTTTGCATTTGTTGCAATGTTCTATTTGTTTGGTTTAACGGTTTTGCTAAAGTTTCTAGAGTCTAAGGAGTCAATGTCGATTAAGATTTATGGAGATGTTTCATGGCCTGGCCCAGGCTATGAGAAGGAACTATCAAGAATTATAGATGATGAGGAGAGGCATGAGGAGGAGTTTGCAGCATCAATAAGTGAAGCCAGGGTTAGGTACATAAGCTTCATAACACTTGGAATATCAGATGCATTGGTGGAGTTAACAGGTATTTACACAGGTGCTTTGGGGGCATTCGAGAACAGTGTGAAAGCTGGTTTAACAGGTTTTTTAGCAGGTGTTGCAGCAGCAATATCAATGGCTATCGCAGCCTATTCCCAAGCAAAACACGAGGCTGGGAAAAGCCCTGGGTACTCAGCTCTATACACATTCATTGCCTACATAGCCACATCAATTCTCCTAGCACTGCCATATTTCCTCATACAAAACCTTTACACAGCATTTACAATAATGCTTGTATTGGCAATAGCCATAGTTGCTTACATGACATTCTATGCTTCCGTGCTCCAAAAAGTTAACTACTTAAGGGAATTTGCATTAACAACAGCACTAATTCTAGGGGTGTCGCTACTGCTATACATTCTCGGATCAACACTGAGAAAATTCCTTGGCATAGAGATATAGAGTTGCTTAACATTTATTTATAGAAACCATGTTAGTCAAATATATTTGAGAAAATTTAACCTTTTTGGGATGTTCGCCATGGTGTCTTTGTTGAAGAGGTTTTCGCTTTACTCAATAGCCATAGCCATTACAGGTTTTGTCGTCAGACTGCTAATAGCTTTGGAGGGTGTTCATGGAACAGACATACTGTTTCATGTTGAGGGTGTTAAAAGCCTTCTCTCCTCAGAATCCCCCTACTGCCTAGCCAAATACAACTACCCACCTCTATATGCATATATTCAGCTCATTGGCATTGCTGTTTTTGGTTGGAATCCCCTTGGATACAAATTCTCTTCAATACTCTTCGACACACTGCTAGCTTTGTTATTATACCATGTGCTGAAATCCCTTGGGGTAGGGGAGAAACACTCTCTTCTCGTTGAAGCTATTTGGTGCTTCAACCCACTAGCCATTGCGGCATCTGCTTGGTATGGTCTTTTCGACTCTATACCAACTTTCTTCGTAGTTCTAGCCATACACCTTCTGAATAAGAGTAGAGAATATCCATCCTCTGTTTTTCTAGCTCTTGGTGTTTTAACTAAAGTGTTTCCACTTATTCTACTACCAACAACTCTACTTGCCATAGCTACTTCGAGAAATGTTGGCAAAGCTTCAAAAATCTTGGCATATATAATCATATTTGCTTTTGCTGTTCTAGTTGTTGAAGCTGTAGCATCATTTAAATGTGTAAATAGCTCTTTCGAAAATCAGATAATGTTTCACATTAGTCGAGAGGATAAGGGCTTGTCCCCAATACCCCAGTACCCATATTCCCAAATAGCTTCCGCGCTGTAGCCATGCTCACACATCTTATAGCATCAGCAAGAATTGATTTAGAGAAAAGGAGCATCTACATTGTTTCAGCAACTGCTTTAGAGCTTCTTGTTCTTCTAAACCTGTTTGTGTATCCCCACTACATACTCTGGTTTCTACCCTTTGCACTAGTATCCATAGCAACAATACTGTTGGCATGGAGATCAACCTCCCAACCACCTCTCCTAAGCTCAGAAACAACATCAGCATAAAGCTCAACAGAAATACCATCATCATAAAAAGGCCTAAAGAAAAAAGTTGATCTAAAACCCTGTCTCTGCTCAAACTCCATAACCAGAGATATTCCATAATGAAGATTCTACCTCAAACCAAAAAACCTAGCCCTATCCCACAAATCAAACCTATAAAGCCTATCAATAACATGAATATCTGGAGAACCCCCATGACCCCCAGTCAACATCATGAGTAACAACAAGCAGCATTCACATCACATAAACTGATATCTTACCAAAGTTTCTGAAACTAAAAATCATAAATTTTTACGGTGTTATTAGCATAGAGAAGCTATTAAATATTAATGCTTATGCCTCACTTAACTTATTTTATTAACTGTCATGAACTTTTCCATGTATTAGTTATTTTATAATTATATGGTGCAACATCGAATGAAATGATCTATTTTTGAACAAAGCTTTTTGTAGTATCTAGGTGTTATGTTCTGTGCCAAGCCTTTAATAAATTCATATGCAATTCCTATGCTTCTGTACATGAGCAACCCTCTTGCAATGAAGCAAATCTTTGGATTTCTAACCCTGTTTGCTATATCAATGACATGTCTTTTGATGTAATTCCAGTAAACATCTGCGTATTCCCACCATGCTAAAAACCAGTCCCTGGATAAACCAAGCTCTTCAGGAAGAAAGTAATTAACGTTGTTATAAATAGTTTTTGTACAAGATTCTGTACTTCTAGACATGGTAAATGAAGATGAAATGATCATCTCAATTACAGTTCTTAAATCAACTACTTTACGTCTATACAAAATCTCTGCAGGCGTTAGTTTGCAATTCATGAAATTATCTATTGTATTTTTAAACAGTTTAAATGGAATATAGAATTTGCTTTTCACATACCTATACTCACCATAGCTTCTAAAACCCTTTTTCAAATTCAGAGAAAATGGGGGCACCAAAGGTGTTTGCACCTTAACACCTCTTCTAATGGCTCTAGCAACTAGCTCCCCATCCTCACCATGATTCATGTTTTTCCAACCCCCTATTCTCTCCATAGTTCTCCTAGTTGTTAAACCATAGTAATTCCAGAACACCCCATCTTCAGTCAAGTTAAGCAACCTCTTTACAACATGTCCCCAGCGAGAATCAAATACGGTATCCATGTCTATATAGAGAACAAACCTTCCACTAGTTTTCTCAAACGCTATTTGCCTACCCAATCCCCGAGAACATCTATATCTAAAAACCTTAACTGGGTATACATGACTCAAATCAACAAGAATTTCATATGTACCATCACTAGAATAGTTATCCACAACCACAAGCTCATCAATATCAGGCAAAGCTCTAAACAAAGACTCTACACAATCCTTAACAACATAAGCGTTATTATAAACAGTTGCATAAACACTTATTTCTAGGTCCAAGGCTTATTACACCTTTCTATAATTCATGTAGTAGAACCTATATTAAAAATTTTAAAGATTTCTTATTCAAAGACTAGACATCAATTTACTAATATCATAAATCTTCTTATGTTTTTCTCAAGATCTTATTAAAAAACCTCTACTCTAAATTTAAAACATTATTTAATTGTAATGAGAATGAAACTTTTTTGGTTAGATTCCTGCAAGAATTTATTGTTGTGTATAGATGATATATTAGGTTCATTATTAAATTTGTTGTGAGGAGAAGGCATTAAAATTGAATTCTTAATTTTAGAGTAAGATAGAGAGGATTTATAGAGTTATGATAATATTTGGTAAATACTAAGAAAATACAAGAGTAGATAGTTAATAGCTCAAAGTTTTTAAATTTTAGTTATTAATCCATATAATGTAGCAAGAAATCTTGGCACTATTTTCTTTCTTGACATAATCACTAAAGCTAAAATGTATCTTGAGGTTGAAACATTTGCTCCTAACTTTCTTAGTCTCCAAAACATGGCAACTCTATCATAGTGCAACCAAAATTCGTGCCAAAAACCTTTTCCTCTAGTTAATGATGAAGAATGTTCAATATGCCACACAATTGGCGAAATCTCTTTATTTATTACCTCATAGGTTTTGAAGCCTTTCTTGACACACCAATAAGCCATTATTTTTTCAAACCAAAAACCTTTTCTACTCTTTCTATAGAGGACAGATAGTTTAAGATCCTTAATAAGAGATGTTCTAAAACCCATGTTAACACCTGAAAACAAGACTGATCTGCATAAATCATAATAACAAGGTTTTTCACCCATAATACCTGATGTAGAGATATATCCAAAGTAGTTCTTGAGTTCAGGTAAAGGTCTTCGGTGAGGCCCTCCTCTAGCTAGCTCCTTTGAGTAAAAAGGTTCGCTAGTTTTAATCAAGGATCCATTATTTAAATAAGCCTTGTATGTAAGTCCCGTAAACCCTGCTGCATCAATATTCTCGTTAAATAACCTTTCATATCTTAGTATCCACTCATCATGAGCTATAGCATCATCATCTAAAAATAATATCACGTCTCCAGAAGCATTAAGATAACCTAGCTCATATGCGTTCACTACATTACCACTGGAATTCTGATATATTATTTTAAGTGGTAACAAGTTCTCGAATCTCGAAATAACTTTCTCGCTTTCATCACTACAAGGTTTTATAACTATCAAAACTTCGTCAGGCAATCTCTTCTGATTTACTAAACTAGAAAGTGAATATTGCAAAGCCCAATCTCTGCAATACGTTGTTATCAGTACGGAAATTTTCATATTTGAAAACACCCTTGTGTAGAGGTTATATTGAATAGGGATTTTATGACTTTACCCTATATATCCTTATGTTAGCGATGAAACGAAAACATACTTAAATCACAACACTTATTCCTTAATCTGTTTAATTTAGTTCCATAATGTTATATCCTCTTATTAGGATCATAGTTATAGTGTCTAAAGAGCTTAGGCAACTTGAGTTGATTGTCTTCTTTAAGAGCTGCAGCTGTAAAATGGGCTATAACCATTTTCATTCTTGTTCACTCTATTTTACTTCATTTATCACAAAGCTAGAGAATTCTAGAGAATTTTTGCTAGTAGCCTGGATAGGTTAATCACGAAGTTTTCTAGTGTTAGGTTCTTTGATTTTTCAATAGATTTTCTAGAGTATATTCTCCAGCTATTATTTTCATTTGTTAGCAAATTGAGTATTGCACTAACTGCTTCCTCAGCATTGGTGTATCCTAGTCCATATGCACCTTCTTCTACTAGATCACTCCATGCACCACCTGACTTGTGTACAACAACTGGTAATCCCCTGGCCATTGCCTCTGCTACTGCTATGCCCCAGTGCTCGTTTATTGTTGCATGGAGAAATGCTTTGGATTTATCCATGACATGATTAATTAGGTTTCTAGGTGCATCTGGTACTAGATACACATCAGCATCTACATTAACATCTCTAGATGTTTTGAAGCCTTTTCTAGATGCCAAATCCTCGAGTCTTTTTAAGTATTCCATGCTTGTTTTTGTTCTTGCACCACCAAATATATAGAGTTTTGTATTTGGTGCTTCTCTTCTTATTTTTGGTAGAACCTCTTCTATGACCCAGTGATACCTTTTTTCCTCAGAGAATCTTCCAAGCATAACAACGCTATTCTCTCTCTCGTCAAAACTCTTTGGATTGGAAACAATCTCGACATTGGGGGCTATTGGGGGGTTTAGAACCTCTGGTTTTTCGCCATATACTTGCTTAGCGAGTTCAGCTGTCCACTTAGAGTTTGCTAAAACAAGTTTTGCTATTTCAAATGGGTTTTTCCTCAAGTACCTTGGTAAAAGCTTTGTGTATAACCACCAATACATGTTCATTGGAAATTTCGAGTATCTCTCAAGAATGTATGGGTCTTCGCCATAATAAAGACCTGTGCCCCTAAACCTTTCATCTATTGAAATCTCTATTGGAAAATGTATATACTCAACAAGTGCTATGCCTCTATTTTCTACAAAATTCTTTATAGGTCCATATGTAGACTCATCAGTAAACACAATCTGAGCTCCATACTCATTAACAGCCTTTTCAATTGCTTTCCAAATAAACAACCTAAGATATATACCAAAAGACCTCAACCTAAAACCATAGAGCGAAAACTTTGGATATTTACTCAAATCTATTCCAAACCAATCAACATACTTATCAACTTCAACCTTTGTAACAGATGCTAAAACAGGTTCATAGCCAATAACATTAAATGCATACGAAGCTGCAGCGCAAACAATCTGGCCTCCACCAGGCCTACCCCAAAAATGATGAGCTACAACAACATGTTTGCTACTCAAATGTTTCTACCTCAAAAATTTGAAACAATGCCTAGTTTAAAAAAGCAATTTGTTTTCAAAGTCCAAACATTTAGAAAAAGACTTCGAGATATTCAGAGACTTTAATGTGAATATAACGACAATAAGAAATAATGGTAAATCTTTAAAGATGCTATAAGCAAAAGGCTCTAAACCTTTATAGTTAACGAACTTATTCAAACAATGATCAAGATCTTAATGAATCTATGGAATCATTATTGCAATTCGTATCTTAAATAAAAACAATGTAAAAACTTTGAGTAGTGATTAATGAACAAATAATGATGATTCTTACTCAATAATTTTTATTTACAACACCATAGCTATTTACATGTTAAGTGGGGATTTTGATGAATAAAATAAACAAGGTGTTATGTATATCTAATCCATTTAATTCTAATTAATCCTAACCCATCAACTGATGGTGGTTTAAGGGCTTTAAGGTCATTAAAGGAGTGTGTAAAGCATTTTTGAGACTTATTTGCTTGTTCCCTGGGGTATTCAAGTAGATCGTAATTTTGTTGTTCACCTTAGAGAGTTGATTAGATGTGGTGTTAAGCTTGCTGGGTGTAGCACAGCACCAGAAATGTTGAGGAAAATAGATAATGTGTTTAGAACTAAGTTGTTTTAACGTCTTGCCCCCTTAATGATTCCTCAGCTTGTTAAGGTAAGATTATTTGAAGCAATGTCTGCTGGTTATAATGCTATTGTTGTTCATCATGAGGTTTTTGATGCTGTTTATACTGGGTATGTTGTTGGTAAAACCATAAATGTGCCAAAGATAGTGTTTTTGTAGCTTCCACCATTTTACGGCTCTAAGAAGAGGTTTGAGAATATATTAAGATCTTCGATTATGTGGCGTAGACTTGTTGCTACCTCCACCATATATGAAAGCCTCTATAGTGTAGAGGCTATTGCTAGGTATAGGGTTTTGCATGAACTGAATAAGAGAAGGGTTGAGGATTTGCTAAGACGATATGATGTTGTTGTTGCTATTTCTAAGTCTATACCATATGAGATGGGTGGTGAGTGGGTTGATAGAGTTGTTTCAATGGATTCTGGGGTTTCTCTTGATGAGGATGATATTAATTTGATTAAAGCTGTGAGGAGCAGGGTTAGGGAGAAGGAAAATTATATTGTTTTTGGTGGTAGACCAACAGCTGATAAGGGTTTGGCTGAGGCAATCATATTGATTAGTCTTGTTGCAAAAAGGTTTAGTGGTTTGAAGCTTGTTGTATCAGGTAGGGTAAGTAGTGTGTTGCTTTATAGACTGAGAAGGGCTTGTAGGAGACTTGGTGTGGAGAATAATGTTGTTTTCACTGGGTTTCTACCTAGGGAGAAGAGGTTTGAGGTTGTTGCAAAGGCTAGGTTAATGCTTTACCCAAGCCACATTGATTCGTTCTCCTATGCTGTTCTGGAGTCTCTATATCTTGGAACACCTGTTGTTGGGTATAGGATACCAGCTCTAGAAATTTACTATGGGAGAAACCCTGGTGTGAAACTTGTTGAGGAAGGTGATGTAGAAGCTTTGACTGTTGAAGTTTTGAATGTTCTTGAGAAGGGTGTGGATGGTGTGGAGCCTCCGAAAATAAGAAGCTGGAGAGAAATCATGGACGAGGAGATATCAATAATAAAAAGAGCTATTTCTATAAGCTAGACCTCAACAAAATTGCTAATGAATTACTTAAAGCAAAACTATTCACACAGTTATTTAATGTTTGAGCAGTACCTATACTTATGACCTGCTTCACAAGATGATTCATGCACAGCTAAATCCTATGCCAAAAATTTCACAAGCTAAGTGAAGACTGTTATGCTAAATACTAAGCATCAAGGTGTTTTGCCACATTTTTGATGATGTTTAGCAGGTGTTGAATTGTTGGATTAGTATTTATGGCTTTGCACAAGTTGCTATAGCAACGTTTCTTCCTTGCACATTATTCTTAAAGACAATGTGTTACTAATTGAATATTTCTAGAGCTTTTTTCACAGCTTCTCTGTGTAGTGGTGTTTGCCATGCAACGTATTTTCCTATGCCAAGCTCTAGATCTTTTTCTGGTGGTGGGGTGTCTATCCATAGAAACTCTTCTCTAGGTGGAATATCATCAATTATTAGATTTAGTTTAACTAGCTCATCCTTTAAACTCATTCTACTTCTTGTGTATAGGGTGTCTGGATCCTCGATTGCCTCCACTAGCCATTTCCTCTCCTCTGCACCTAGTCTAGCTATAAAGTCTCTTAGCCTCTTTCTGGAAACAATCTCCTTAACAACTCTATCAATACTCAAATTATTTTTATAGAGATTCTCCAACACGCTTGGGTTTCCACCAGTTGCTCTCCAAACCTCTTCAAAATCTGGTTTTGGACTTGGCAACTGGTTGTAGAGTTCCTCGAAACCATTTTTCGATAGATTCCACATGGGCAGTAGATTCGCCCATCTATGCCTGCCAATCTCAAATCTTGATAGACCCTCACTTGTTGTAGCAACAACAACTATTTTTTCATAGGCTTTTGGCGGATACTCCAACACCCCGAGAAGCCCCTTAACATAGATAGCTGCTTTGTCTAAGCCAATAACCTGAAAAGCATCATCCACTAGTATAGCCAGTTTTTTGGAGCCATGCGCAATAGCCTTCTTGGCAAAGTCTATTAGCCTCCAAGCAACACCTGCAAAAGCATTGATTTTCGCAGCCTCCTCAACAATGCTTAGAAACTCCTTCCTCAAATCAGAAAATCCAATTTCAAACAAAAACTCTTTCTCAACAGGGTTAAAGTAAAGAACATCGAATCCAAGCTCCTTCAAAAACACAGCACTTTGCCTAAGCCACGCTGTTTTCCCACAGCCCTCAGGACCAAAAACAACTTGAACAGGGTAAGTGCTTTTCTCAGCCCACTCCTCAACTCTTCTAATAGCCAAATCCCTATCAACAAACAAAACCTCAAAGCTTGATGCAAACAACAGCTTAATTCTCTTCATATACATTCCTCAACTTTACTTAATCACTTAAACACAGACATTAATTTATATACTATTGAATAACACATCTTAAAGCTAAAGTTCTTAGCCACTCTAAAAAAGTGTAATACTGAAGCTGAAAATCGTAATGCCATTTCAACAATTTCACACAAAAATTTTAATAATGTATTAGATGCTTTAACCCTTAAGTGCTTGTTACGACAACGAATCCTGTTAAAGTATGGCAGCATAGCATCAACAACTTCCTGTGAAACAAACCCACTGTTTTCTAAACAAAATAAACCTCTCTCGGCGGATTCCATGGGATTTGAGCAGTTCTTTAACCTTGTTAGCCATGGACATGCTGATCACCTACCACCTTTCTTTTTTAGCTATGATTAGTCTAGAGTTGTTGTCCAAAACCTTTATCTCTTCAATAGAGTATCTGTGTTTAGATAGAAAGAATTTTACAACATTCTCGGGAATATCGCTTACATTAAAATATATTTTAACCACATCAATATCTTCTTTAGCTAAATAAGATAATGCATTAGCCAATACCATAACTGGATGTGATGTGCATGATGTTGGCACATTTCTTACATCAATTTCTTTTTCCTTCATCTAAACTCGCCCAAGCTTTTCATAGCCTTGTAGTATCTCTCCATCATCTCCTCCTCAAACACCTGCTTCTCTTCAGTAGTCAAATCTTTTGGAAACCACTGTTGATGCTCATTAATCTTCTTGTAACAAGCTCTTATACCTCTCTTCAAAGCACCAACAGCAAGAATACTACAGTGATATCTTATTGAGGAAAGTCCGCCAAGCTCATCAGATATCTGCTTCCACATTATTTTCCAAGCATCCTCGAGTTTCTTACCAATAATCATATCAGTTAAAATACTTGCAGCAGCAATACTTGGTGCACATCCATAGCTTTCAAAAGAAGCTTTCTCAACGTAGTCCCCATCCTCTTTACGAACAATCTTAAGATAAAGCCTTATCATATCACCACAAGCAGGGCTTCCAGCAGCTTCAACAACAGTAGCGTCTTCAAGAGGCCTCAAATTTCTTGGATTTCTAAATACCTCCAAAACATTTGGACTATACGGCAAGGGAATTCTAGTACTCAATCTTAACACCAATAACAATATTATTTTAGCTCTCCTAAGAAGTGTAAATAATACTGTTAAAGATACTGTTAAAGTAAAAGTCATCTTCAGCAACATAACCATTTTTAGCCTCAACAACAAACTCAAACATGCACATTCAACTGTTTCAGGCTTTGAGTTATTGAATAAAACCTGTTTCACATAATAAGCGTCTTCATTTGATGTATTTGATTTAGCTTGGCCTCATAGACTCTATTAGAGAAACTATGATTTGTGGTATGTGCTCTGCTCCAACAGCTATGACCTTTGCTCCTCTGCTTCTCAGTTTTTTAACGAATTCCAGCTCTTTTTTCGTTCTTTCAAATACTTTTAGTCTATATATTGCCTGTCCCCATTGAGGAACTCCCTTCACTTCAAATGTTGTTGTTATTGGTATTACTAGAAACACCTCGTTTCCTAGAAGACTTAGTTTTGTTGCTATTCCAACCAGAGTTTCCAGATATTCTTCATCTCCATGGGATGTGAATATAAACACTATGCTTTTCTCTCTTGGCAAAATCTCAAGAGCTTTCTCAAATGCTTTAAGCACTGAGTTTCTTCTTGTAAACTTCTCAACTTTGCTTGTATTTGCTTCTTCGAATCTGTATCTAGAGATTGTTTCTAGCAATCTCATATAGCCTTTTCTTCCCCTGTCAAGTGATGGCATAAATAGCAATTCGTTGTTGCTTGCTATGATAATGCCCATGTAGTCTCCTCTGTAAGACAAGTACCTGGCTATGGAAGCAACAGTTCTTATGCTGTGTTCAAATGGTGTTTGTGCATATGGACCTGAAATCATTTCGCTTGTTCCATCAACTATGAAAAGTATTCTATTCATAGTCTCTAGCTCAAGCTCCTTAACAACTAGTCTTCTCTTCGATGCGAAATATTTCCAAACTATTCTCCTCACATCATCTCCTTCCCTGTACTCTCTAACACCAAAAAACTCTGTTCCATAGCCACTTCTCCTAGACCTTGTCAAACCAGTTGATCTTGTAAATAGAAGCAACCTCCTAATCTCAGCCTCGGAAACTCTTGGAACACCTCTTAAAAATCCTTCAAAGCCAAAGCTTTTTCTAAATCTGTACAAACCAAGCAAATCCCTTGCAACAACATCAACAGGGCCTATTCTATGCATACCAATTCTTGCTAAGAAGCACATTCTAATTGCTGCAAAACTTCTTGGGGGAATAGCTATGAGAGCTGCTCTAACACCTTCGACAAGTTTTAAAAAACTTGAGTATCTAATTGAAACCTCTGCAAATGCTATTGGGATAAGCGTTGGGTTTTTAAACAAGATTTCAACACAAATCCTCTCACCTTCAACAGAAGCTATTGCTGGTATTTCCACAGAGCACTTCTCCAAGGCCATGGCCACAACAAGCATATAGCTTCTTACACATGCCAAGAACACTAGAATTGCTATACCAGCTGAGATCATTTCATAGTTTTGCAAAACACCAAAAGCTATTAGAATAGCTGATAAGATTAGAAATGCTCTTGCTCTAGGTGTTGTCTCTATAGCTGAAACCTCGACAACCACAAACCCCCTACCTCATTAAGAGATACTCAAAGCCTTTTTCACCAGCTATGCTTTGACCAAGAAGAGATAGAAACTCCTCGCTTTCTCTAACCATTTTAGCTGTTGTTCTACTCCATGAGAAGACTATTGGTAGAAAACCACCTTCAGAAGCCTTTTTACGCAGTTTACACATTCTATTCACATACCTTTTCACATATTCTCTACTAGGAATTAGCTCAAAAAGCCTTGGGTTACACAACTCAACACCGTAGACTAGCTGGGTAACTGTGTTAACAATTGTGAAGAGATTTAGAAAATCTTGCTTACCCAACTTTATTTTCCCTTTAAGAATAGCCTCTCTAACATCGCCAGTTGCAAAAACCTCTACCTCTCTCTGCTCATCAAGTCTACGATCATCAACAATAACCATTCTATGCTCCAAGAAAATGTATATAGAGCCTGACAATGCAGCTAGTATAGCTATGAAGAGGTTGTACATAGATGCAATGTTTTTGAAGAAACTGTTTAGAAATTCTATTGCTGGCAAAAGCCATGTTGATGGATGCAAAAGCCTTGTTGCAAACGCTGCTGCAAATGCTATTGGATCAGCATATACAAGCATGTTCTTGTTTTCCAATGCTTTATCCAGTGAATATCCTGGATATCGACTCCCATCAACAACAATTTTGCATCCACCATCATATCTACACAAGTAGTTCACAAGGTCTATGGCAAAATCCTTGTACACAGTTTTGTTGGATTCGAGCACCTGGTTTAGAAATATTGAGCCATCGCCTAAAACAAAAACGTGTACACCAAGTGGGCTAAGCTCCTCAGCAGCAACAACATCTCCTGTATCAGCATATCCAACAGGTTTTGCCTTGGAGAACTCTAGTTTAAGCTGTGATGCTATATCTAGTTGCAGGTAATAGACTTTGTGTGTAGAAGCGTTTGGCTGTATAGAGATATATGCATAAATATATGGGCCGTTGACAGCATCTATAATGATTTTTCCATTGACTCGAATAGATGTTTCTAAGGTTTCTAGCAATGCATTAGATGTTGTTGATTCATCAGCTACTAAAATTGATGCGTATTTGCATTTGGAGAGAGCATCGCCAACTGTTTCTGCATCACTTTTGCTGTAGCCCACTTCAGGCGAAACTGCTATGAATAAACATGTTCCACTGGTGAAGATTTTTCTTAGTTCGCTAAGAGATGAAATAACATAAACCATTGAATATCTTGTTCTAAGCATTTCAACAAATTTGAATGTTCCTATAAGACCTGTGTTAAATGGGGATGCACCTACAAAGATCTGTATTTGTGAAGGACCTTTCTCAGCAACTGCAATAAGGCCTATCGCTAAGAGAGCAAGTATCGTTGATATTGCTACAGCTGCTACTGTCTTCAATTTATTCACGTTTCTCCTCCTTCTCAACAGCATAGACATAGGCTGAGAGTCTTAGAACATACAGTGATGCTGATAAGAGTGTGAAGCCTATTAGTGCTGATATAAGCGATGTTCCAACATATGCTCTTTCCATGTACCCAACAGACCAAAGCATAAATAGAATTGAGATTGCTGCAAGAAAAATACCTGTAGCTAGATAAGCAATGAACTGTGCTTTTCTTATTTTTGGAGATGGAGCTTTTTCACTCATGGAGTAACACCAAAAAGCTTTGCAAGCTCATCGAAAAGTAGTATGATGTCTGAGTAGAAGCTTGTATACATGTTTGCAACTCTGCTCATTATTGTTGATATCGATGGCTTTATCAAAGCATCCAACACATTTTTGTATATTTCCATAGATACTGCAACACCTCCAATGTATATAGCTATAAGCATCGATGTGGATAAGACTAAAACAGTTTTTGGCTCTATAACAACAACTCTCTCCAGCCTATACATGAAATAGCCAATAACTATGAATATAGCTGATGCCACAACCCCTCTCAAAATGTTTAAGTCTATTGGAAAGAGAGTAACTATGGAGTATATTGGTGGTGTGAAAAGAGCTGAAAACACAATGCTTTTAACCATTGTTAGTGGAGTCTCCATAACTATATCCACATCTCTTTTGCTTTTAAGAACCATTAGAGCAGCGCTTCTGGATCCACCAACATAAAATGCTATAACCTCCGCCAACACAGTTACAATTCTGTATAGAGCCACACCAATTGCTAGTGATATTGATAGTATAAAGAAGGGATTTGAGGCAATAGCTACTAAGAAGGTGTTTCCATATTTGCTAACAGATGTTTGCAGATACTGTATAAGTGTTTTCAGATATGTTGTTGCAAATAGTGGCGCAGAAACAATAATGGCCATGGTCACAGCAAGTGAAAGCACAATGCCCAGGTATCCCATTTTCCCAATTTTCACAAACCTCTCCTGACCACTTCGATAAAAGCTTTTAACATGATCTACAACAGCCAAAGCACCAATGGATAATAGTGCTGCTGGTGTTAGAAAAGAAACTCTGAATCTAGTTGCTATAGAGTATGATACAAGGGCAAAAACGTATGCTATGGGCGTTGGAATAATGAGTGAAACCAAGGCCAGAGCAAATGAGATTGTTAGCGCAATTGTTTCTACAGGTGCTTGCTTCATGATCAAAAAGATGTTTTTTGTGGCTAAGGCATATACATCTCCAGCTATATTTATTAAAAGCATGGCTGCTATTATTCTTGGCAAAACCTCTAGAACAGCTCTAATCATTTTCTTGCACCAACAAGTTTACTCAAATACTCACTGCTTTTCTCATCTACATCGCCACTAGGTTCATGAGCATATCTAGCAGCTTCATACAAACTAGTTATCTCTTTGAATGTGCTGCTCAAAAGCTCAGCTCTCTTCTCAACACTATCTAGATACTCTCGATGAGTCATCCAATCCTCTTTCCTAATCCTATAAACTCTTTCAATGTATGTAACAGCTTTCCAATAGTTTAGAATAGCTTTTCTGATTTGCCACCCAATCATCTTCCCCAGGTTCTTATCCACAGAATCAATGCTTTTACGAACCATGAAACCTCTAACAGCGTTAATAACGCTGTTTCTATAGGCTATGAAAATAGAAGTTATTGCTGCTATAATAAGCAATGCAAAAACTGTTCTCAAATCAATGGACATCAACATTGATGGTAGTTGCATACCTGATTCAGAAAAAATTGGGAGTGGTGATATAGGTTTCGGCATAGATTCCAGTACTTGAAGAAGACTAGGCAAAGCAGTTTGTGATGATCGAGAAGAGCTGCTTTGAGAGCTTGTGAATCGTGTTTCTTTTGAGACGTTCTGAAGCATAGCTAAAATGCTTTCACCTAATTTGGCAATGTTTTGATACCCACTTGCTCGAGCCAACATATTTACAGCACTAAGAAACAATGCAATATCATTTAAGCTAGCATTTGATGCTAGAGCCATTTGAATTGCCTTTGCAAGCTCATCTCTACTTAAAGAACCGTTGACCAGATATTTGCTTCCCATGTTCACAAGCTCTTTTCTAAGCTTTTCATCACTAATTTGGTTAGATACATATGAAAGATACTGCCAAACACTTTCTTTTTCAGCACCTGTTGATGTGTTTGCAATGTTTTTGCCAAGTGATTCAATCACCTTTAAAATGTTTTGAATTGACATATTTAGTGGGAATCCTGGTGTGTGTCTCTCAATCACATCAAGAGATGCATAAACAATGCTATGTGCTTGAATAGTAAGTAAAGCAATAAGCAATATGAATACCTCTAATAGATGCTTCAAGGCTTTGGCACCGCAACCTTCTTCAGAATCTCTTCAACAATTTTCGTCCCTGTAACACCCTCAACCTCGTACTCAGGCTTCACAATTATTCTATGGGATAAAGCTGGAGCTGCAACAGCTTTAACATCATCTGGAATCACATAGCTTCTACCATCTATTAATGCCCATGCCTTTGCCAGTCTAAGAATTGCTATACCTGCTCTTGGAGATCCACCAAGCTTTACTGCTGGGTGTCTCCTAGTCTCCTCAACAATGGAAACTATATAGTCGTATATGGAGTCATCAACTAAAACCCTCTTAGCTTGCTCCATAGCATTTAAAACATCATCTCTTGATAGAACTGGCTGCAGAGATTCAATGCCTTGCTCAATTTCATCAATTCTTTTAAGCAACTCCTTAAAACCTTTTGACGATGGGTAGCCAGTTTCTATCTTGGCTAAAAACCTATCTATTTGCGCTTCTGGAAGTGGGAAAACACCCTCCATCTCAATAGGGTTTTGAGTAGCAATAACAATGAATGGCTCTTCAAGCTTTCTGGTAACTCCCTCAATGGTTACCTGCCTTTCCTGCATAGCCTCAAGCAAAGCTGATTGAGTTCTTGGAGAAGCTCTGTTAATCTCATCAACAAGAAGAATATTTGTAAATATTGGCCCCTCTCTAAAGATAAAATCACCAGTTTTCTGATCATATATATACGTACCTAGAATATCCATTGGAAGAAGATCAGGAGTCATCTGAACCCTTCTAAACTTAAGTCCAAGAAGCTTAGCAATTGCTTTAGCCATAGATGTTTTTGCAACACCTGGAACACCTTCGAGAAGAACATGACCCTTTGAAAGCATACAAGCAAGAACCATTCTAACCTCAAACTCTTTCTCAATAAGCAAACCAGAAAAAACAAGCTTATCTAAAACCACTTTAAAAACCATAAAACTGTCACAGTACTAGTGAAAAGCTTACAAGTATATAAACGCTATTCAATATATTCATTCAATACATCCATTTTCTAACCAAGAGCTTTGCCTTTTAGAGTAAGAGTGAAGGAGTAAGAGCGAAGATTTGTACCCTATACTCTTTAGCAATGATAAGTGGTAATAGCATTTAATGATGTGCCACCCCAAGAACTCAACAAGGAATTAGTAACCAAAAGAAAAATTTAAATAGGTAAACCTTTAATTACCTTAATCATTCAACAAATAACAAATATAAACATGGATAGATGCTAAGAACCAATAAGTGGTTTAGAAACCCTTATCCTCTATAATGGAAGGAGATCAGAAAGACTTATTACACCACATAAACATATAATGTAATATGTGGTGTAATTGTGATGGCTGAGGAAACTGTTGAGAAAATGTTGAAGAAGTATCTTGGAATTAGTGCACCAAGAATTGTTATAGGAATATTGATGGTCATATTTGGCATATTAATTATTGTAATGCCTTATCTCGTTGCATTGTTAATAGGTTTATACCTACTTATCTCAGGTATTCTAACAATATATGATGAGGTTTCAAAAGGAAAGAAGGTTAGTAAGTCATAGACAAAAATACTATTATCTACTAAATCAAAAACATTTTTAAATTAACCATTGGTTTACACAAATTGTATTTTTCAATGATTAGCAGTTGTAGTTAATAAAACCTTTTATTCTCACACCATTTTCATCTAGCAAAATGTGAAGCGCTATGAAGTCTATAGATGTTTTTGAAGCTCTTGACCTGGTTCCACACCCACTTGTTATTGTTACTGCGGGTGATCCTGAAAAGCCTGGTAGAAGAGGTGGTATGACAGCTGCTTGGGTGTCTAGAGTCTCGTGGGATCCTCCACTAATAGCTGTTGCAATGTCTCCGAAGAGATACACCTATTCGCTTATTAAAGAGTTCAAGGCTTTTGCAGTAAACCTAGTTTCTAAAGAGCTTGAGAATGCTGCCATGAATATTTTTGGTAATTTAAGTGGGCGAGAAGTTGACAAGTTTGAGAAAGCTGGTATAAAGCCTTTGAAAGCAGAAAAAGTTGTTGCACCACTAATACCCAGTGCACCACTGATACTTGAATGTAAACTTGTTGCAGAATACCCAGCAGGGGACCACATCATAGTTGTTGGAGAGGTTGTGAAGGCGTATAAAGCTTCGAACTCCCCACCTATGCTGTGGCATGAGTCTCAAGCGAAACAACTTAAATAGATAACATGGAGTAGGTTCTTTTTTGTGGTGTAAATGGCTTGCAAGAGGAAGAAAGAGGCTAAGCAGGAGGATAAAAAGAAGAAATAAGAATTAATCTGCTCATATAAAAACCATTTAATTCTTTTTATTAAACATTTATATTCAACTCTAAATCAATCTTGTTCTATCACATAATATTTAACAAGCATTTAAAATCTCGTTTTTAATTGTTTGCTTTTCATGATATGTAGTTGGTGGTTTTGTTTGCTGCAAAAGATTTTTGAATATACTTTGAGTGGTTTGATAGAAAGTGGTGTTAAGGCTTATACTGATTTTGTTGAAGTTTCATTTAATGTTGAAAGTGATGTTGACATGATTTTTCTTAGGCTTAAACCATCGTGTAGAATTGGTTTTGGTGTTGTTGATTCAGCTGGTGTTATTAGAGGGTGGGGTGCTGATAGAAGATACTCTGTATACATAGCCAAAACATCTGCAACACCAGGCTTTGTTCCAGGCCCTATTGTAAAAGGTGTTTGGAAGGTTCTTCTAAGAATTGATAAATCAGCTGGTGACTGCAGCTACAGTTTGGAGATTAAAGGATTTAAAATGCTTAGTGATGTAACAAGCTTTAGCGATATTCTAGAGTTTTTGTCTCATGTTGCTAGATCATGGAATTTGCTTGAAACTATTTCCAAGAATATTGATGTTGTGTCGTTGATTGTGTATAAGTATCCATGTAGAGATTTTCTAAATACTCAGAAAGTTTCCAAGGTTAATGGCTGGTTTAGAGGAGACCTCCACACACATACTATTCACAGCGATGGAAGAAACACTGTTTGTGAATTGTTGGCACTTGCAAGAAGCAGAGGTCTTGACTTCATTGCTTTAACAGATCACAACACTGTTAGTCAAAACCATGAAGCTGGTTTAGTAGAGGAAGATGGAAATCCAATTGTTATTCCAGGTACTGAGGTAACAACTTTCTATGGACACATAAACATTTTCAACATTGGGAAATGCCCAGATTTTAGAATAAGATCGAAAGAGGATTTTGAAAAACTAATAGATGAAGCGCATAGAAACAACGCCTTGGTTTCTGTAAATCACCCTAGTAGATACATGGAGGTTTTGTGTCCAGACTGCCCATTTATCCACAAGGATGTTAGGGGTTTTGATGCTATAGAGATTTGGAATGGTCCTTGGTACATTCAAAACAGTGAAGCTCTTCGGTGGTGGCACAACATTTTGGTTGAGGGTCACAGGGTTACTGCTGTTGGTGGAAGTGATTTTCATGGTGGTGTTGAAGGGGATGTTACTCAACTTGGGGAGCCAACAACATGGGTTTACGCAAAGAAGCTAGATCCTCAGAGCATTGTTGATGGCATTAAAAGAGGCTGGGTTTACATAACATACAAACCAAACAGGCCTGTTATAAGTATTGATTTTAGAAAAAGTGGTGAGGAGCAGGTGTATATGTTTGGAGATGCAATAAGTGTTGGTGATAAGAGAAGCGAGGTTATAGAAATTGTTGCTAGAATTGAGAATGCGAAAAAGTCTATGCTGAGAATAATTAGTTCAGAATCTGTGTTGAGAACAATACCTGTAGAGGAAAACATATTTATACATAGAGAAGCTGTAACAGCCTTTGATATATGTTCTGAAAAGAGTCGTGGCAAGTTTATACGAATCGAGGTTGGTGGATATGCAAATCCCCACAAACTGGTTCCAGAGAACAATGATGATATGTTTGCCATTACAAATCCTGTTTATGTAAAATGCTCATAGAGTTTTGAAAACATAATTTGCTATATAATGTAGCTGTAGACTAGAAACATGCTCATTGTTATCACCCATATATTTATTAACTACTTCCAACTACTTTTTCTTGTGAGTAGGTGGGTTGGTTGCTAGATAAGGAGGTTTTGGATGCTCTAAATAAGCAGTTGAATCAGGAGCTACAAAATGCTTACCTGTACCTCTCAATAGCAAGCTACTTTGATGCATTGAGCTTCACAGGCTTTGCGCATTACTTTAAGGTTCAGGCTAGGGAGGAGCTTGAACATGCAATGAAGATTTATAGCTATATTACTGATAGAGGTGGGAAGGTGGAGCTTTTCGATATTCCAAAGCCAAGAGCTGAGTGGAGTAGTATTGTTGATGCTGTTGAAGGCTTTTATAGAGCTGAAGTCGAGAATACTAAAAGGATTTGGGACTTGGCTGAATTGGCTAGAAGAAAAGGTGATAAAGCAACTGAGTCATTTCTTAAATGGTTTATAGATGAGCAAGTTGAGGAGGAGAAGAATGCTAGCGAGTTATTGGCAAAGGTAAAGCTTGTTAAAGACACTCCAGCAGCTCTTCTAGCTCTTGACAATGTCCTTGCCCAAAGAAAGTAATGAAAACATATTATTTTCCATTTTTTTAACTCAATACTGCTCAAAACGGTTTAGAGCAAAAACTTTATATATTGCTAAAGCAAAGACTATTATTTTGAAATAGGAGAGTGTTGTGCTTGGGCTACTAGCATTTATAGGTTTTTTAATAGGTTTTGTCTATGGGCTTTTTGTTAAGAAGAGTATTGGCAAGGCTATTCTATATGCAATTCTATTTGCTATACTTCTTCCAATAGCAGCAATATTAGCTCTAATATCAATAGCATTCATTATGCTCCTAATAATATTTGTTGTTATAGCTCTTTTCATGTTGCCCTTCACAATCTTTAAAATATAGCCTATGTAACATGTTTAAATGTTTGTTTCGCAACAACTTAAATCGATTGGTAGGTCGAGATCTCCGTAGACAATACCCTTCTTCTCTACATCAAGGTATATGTTTATTGATTTGAATTGAACACCACTTCTCAAAGCATTTAGCACATGTTTGCAGATACTTTTATCCGCATCGCAGTAAAGACTAAAGCCTTTTGCATGGGGTATAGCAGCAACAAAGACTATGTATGCAAGGCCCATGTTATTACTAACGTACTTAGCCAATGAATCTAAATGCTTTTTTCCACGCTGGGTTGGGGCGTCTGGATAACCTGCAAAACCATTTTGAAATCTCATAACAGCACTTTTAATTTCTATCAACACTTTTTTGTCTTTGCATCTAGCTTCATAATCAATTCTACTGTTATACACAAAAACATTTCTTCTTGTTAAAACGCAGTTTTCAAGCCATGGAACAATGTTTTTGCTTAGCAAAACCTCAAACGATTTCTCATGAAGTTTTGTATCCACAATAGCAGCATACCCATTGTCCTCAACACCAACAAGTCTATACTCCAAACCAGATCTAGTTCTAGCTATTGGAATGCAAAAACCTTTTTTACCACTAGCCAAGTAGTCTTTAAGCCTACCTGTATTAATTAAATGAGCTTTCTTCACCTCATTACCAATGCTAACAACAACTGTGAACAAGGATTCTCTGTAGACTATGGTACATTCAACAATATTGCTTAGAGTAATTAAATCCAATTCTCTTCCCAAAAATAATTAGTTTTGCTGTGTTTTAGAAATATTAGGTTTGGCACAGCATTGCTTATTGTTTGAAAATGTGGTGAAGCTGAAGTGGTTTTTGAAAGAAGCTTTTGCCTATACTGCGCAAAGTGTTGTGCACCAACAGAAATGATTTTGTTTAGAGAAGATATTGAGAGAATTTCTTCTCATGGCGAAAAAGACTTTGTGGTTTTTAGAAATGGTTTCTATAGACTGAGAAATGTTGGTGAAAGGTGCATTTTTCTTGATGAAGAAAACAGATGTAGAATATATAGCATTAGACCTATTGGATGCAGAGTATATCCACTTGTCTACAGCTTTGACAAAGGACCTTTGCTAGATCCAGAATGTCCACTGAGTCAACAAGTTGTTTATACATGCGAAGAAGTTGAAGAGGGTTTGAAAATACTTGAAAAAGTCTTGAAAATGCTGGAGAGTGAATATAGGATTAAAATCAATTGGAGTGTGTTTAGTGTTGGAAAAAGAGATTTGTTAATGAGATACTGCAACAAGTTTGAGTAGCTGATTTTAAGCAAAAATGAAGTGCTAAAACATATATTCTCTGGGTTTATCCACATTATCTACACTTGGTAGGTGTGCTCCATGTCTAGAGTTAATCTTGCATGGCTCTATGCCATAACCAAGTATGGTTATCCACCATCGATAGGGGATATGTACAAGGCTGTTGATGATGCTGCAAGACTTGGTTTTAAGGCGATAGAGCTTGAGGTTTTTGGTGAGAAAAATCTTGTTGAGGTAGAGGAGCATAAGAAGGTTTTGAGGGATTATATAGAGAGCAAAGGTCTTAAGGTTGTTAATGTTGCTGCAATATTTCCTGAGCTTCTATCTGCCGATGAGAGAACTAGGGAGAGGGGGCTGGAATATTTCAGAAGAACAGCTAAGCTAGCAACATACTTCAATGCCCTAATGACGCAAACAGATACCTTCACTCCTCCAATAGAGTTTATTGAGAGAAAACCGTATAGTACTACAATAGCTTTTGGTGAGAGGTACAGGGTTAGGATCCCAGCGAATTTCTCATGGCGAAGCTTCTGGAAAATGCTTGTAGATGTTATGAAGAGATGTGCTCTAATAGCTAAGGACCATGGGCTTCTACTTGCTGTAGAACCCAGAGTTGGTGAAACTGTAAGCAATTCAGATGCTATGCTTAGACTTCTTGATGAGGTAAACGAGGATAATTTTGGAGCAGTGCTAGACACTGGTCATTTGCATGCTGCTAAAGAGCTTATACCACTATCCATAGAGAAACTGGGAAATAAAATAATCTATGTACACATATCAGATAATGATGGTAGAGATAACTACCACTGGGCACCGGGCAAGGGAACAATAGACTGGGACTCTGTTTTCGAAGGTTTGAAGAAATATGGGTATAGTGGATACATAGCCATAGATGTTGGAGGACCGGATATCAAAGATAGGCTAGATGATGAAGTACTTATTGCAAAAAAGTTTGTTGAGGAAATGGGTAGAAAACATGGTCTTTGGTAACAACACTTAAACCTTGAATGCTTACTCTATCTTAAACAATGATTTAAAACTTAAAACACCTTTCATAATTAACTTATATTCTAGCATATGATGAACTTTTGGTCGCAATGAATGATGATTGATATTCCTCCCGCTGATGCTATGCTGAAAAACATTTTCTTATCTTTTCCAGCAGCTTCTCAACCTCATTCACTATTGAATCCAACGAGTTCTGATCTCCTACTCTAACAGCTTCTAAACCCATTTTCAAAAACTCTAAAGCCTCATAAACCTCTTCACATTTCAATGAGTAGTTGGTTTCGTTTTTGCTATGCAAAATCCTTTTCAATTCCTCAACATCTTTCTCCAACACAACAATTCTCTTCTCCAACTCCTCAATCCTAGCAATAAGTTTCTCAAAAACAGTTTCCTCAACAACTCCAAGTCTTTGATTTTTCTGCAAAACATCTTTCTTCTCAACCTCTTTCTCAACACCAGCATCCACTTTCTCACTACCAATTCTAAGCGAATACCCCTTCTCAGTACGAACAACAACACCCTTTGACCTAAGCCTAGCTAGCACAACTCTAACTATTCTAGGATTAACACCTAGAAAATCCGCAATCTCAGATGGTTTTGCATTTGGATGCCAACGAAGATACTCAACAACTCTATCAACAAGCTCTTTGTTACTCAATTTGCTGTCACCAAAATCTGTTCTGCTTTTCACTAATGTTTACTACCTGTAAACTAAATAATATGTAGTAGCACAACAACAATTTATTTAATAGTATTACAATTTTCATAAAGATTTTTATAGCTAGAAACATGTTGTTGCATATGGAAAGGTGCATTTGGTTGATAAACAGATACGTTACTTCTATACTAATAGTAATAGCAATAGTTTTAGCATCTCTACAAATACTCAATATCCAAAATCTAAATGCACAATTTGCGCTACCTCCAGGAGTCAAGAGAGAAGAAACAGTTATTCTCGATGTTCAGATAAGTAGTGTTGCTAACCCGGATAACTTCAACCCATGGGTCATAGGTTCACAAGCTCCTGTTATAGGTGTTAACCAGGTTTGTTTCTCAGTACTATACTACACAGATTACAAGGATGGTATTACAAAGCCTTGGGTTGCGGAAGACCTTCCTCAGTACAGTCCAGATTACACAACACTAACAATAAAGATTAGAAAAGGTATGTATTGGAGCAATGGCGACCCATTAACAGCTTGGGATATTGTCTACGCTATAAATGTTTCCAAGGCAAATGCCAAGCTAGGTGCTTATGCTGCTCTAAATGTATGGGTTGATTATGCAAAAGTTGTTGATGATTATACCCTTGTTATAAAGCTCAAAAAGCCTAACCCATACTTCCACTACATGGCATTTACTTTAATTGGTCCTGGAATATACAATTTCATGATGCCAAAGCGCTACCTAGAATCCAAGGGTATTACCCCAGAGAATATCCATACCTTCCTCTACAACCCACCAGTTTGCACAGGACCATATGTGCTACATTCATATGATCCTGGAGGCACATGGTTCTTGTGGAAAAGAAGAGATGATTGGGATAGGTCAACTATTAAACCTCTCTACGAACAGAAAATAATTCTGTGGCCCGGCCCCAAATACGTTATGTTCAGAGTGTTTAAGACCGAGACTGATAAAGTCTTGGCAATGTCTAGAGGAGAACTGGACTGGATATTCGATGCAACTTGGCAGGCCTGGGAATCACTAAGAAGAATACTTGGTGATAGGGTTCAGGCATGGATTCCATACTACCCATACTTCTGGGGCTATGACACTACTGTTAGAGGTATATACTTCAACAACATGAAGTATCCATACAATATAACAATGGTTAGATGGGCACTGGCACTAGCAATAAACATGACAGAGGTTATGACAATAGGATACAAAGGTGTTCAAAGAATGACTGTGGTGCCTGGCGCTGCTGCATGGCCTGCTGAAGCATTTCTAACATATAACCTCCTCCTAGATGATTTACTGAACATGGAGCTTACATTACCAAATGGTTCAAAGATAAAGGTCTATGATCCTTCAATACCATTAAAGGTTTATCAATGGGCCAGAGCATCAGGCTTACTAACAAAAGACTTGACAGAACCTGAGATTAGATGGACGTGGGGAGCTGGTTGGTGGAGATACGCACCAGATGCTGCTGAGCAAATACTAAAAAGCTTAGGTTTTAAGAGAGGTGCAGATGGTAAATGGCTACTTCCAGATGGAAGACCATGGAAAATGAAACTCAATATACCTGCAGGCTTTGAGTATGACGCTATAGATCTTGGGCTTGCTGTTGCAGAACAATGGAGAAAGTTTGGAATAGATGTAGAGGTGGTACCACTAGAAGCTGCAGCATTTTGGACTCCTCAGCTTAACTATGGAGCATTTGAAGTAGGCTCATACTGGGGTATAAGTGGAAACGACCCCAATGCCCTACCCATACACTTTGAGAGTTGGAGATGTGAATATGTAAAGCCCATAGGAAACTACTCACCCAATGGTGCAAGGTATTGTAATCCCAAATTCGATGAAGCATTGCTAAAAGCATTATCAAGCCCACCTGGATCTCCAGAAGCAATAAGTGCTTTAAAGCAAGCAATTTTAACAATGATTAAGGATATGCCGGTTATATGGGCTGGAGATTGCAAGAAACTACTACCAGTACTAACAGATTACTGGACTAACTGGCCTTCAGCATACAACTTCTATACAGGAATCAAGCTATGGGGTAATCAAATGGCTCAGCAAGTAATAGGTAATCTAATACCAGTCAAATCAAGTATAGACACACCAACAAGCAGACCACCAACTGAGCCACCACCAGGAACAATAACATTCCCAACACTACCAACAGAAGCTCTAAAGAAGCTACAAGCAGCAATGGCAACACCAACTCCAACACCTAAGCCCACTCCTACACCGACTCCTACTCCTACTCCAACGCCTACACCTACACCAACTCCAACTCCGACTCCCACACCAACTCCTAAGCCAACACCATCTCCAACACCAACACCTACAACAGCACCTGGTGTTGTAGTAACTATTACAACTGTTGTTACTCAAACAATTGAGAAAACAGTTACAACAATATCAACAGCATTATCAACAATTGTCTCAACAAAACTATCAACAACAACATCAACTGTTACACAAACAGTAACAGAATGGACAACAACAATAGCAATAGCAATAGTACTATTCATAATTGGATTCGCAATAGCATGGACAATAAAAAGAAAATAAGATAATTAATAAAACAAATTTTATTTTTTATTTCTTAACTTTAATGTGATTATCGTTTAAAAACTAAAAATTTTTAAACTCTAAAACAATTATCGATAGGTGTTATTAACATAAAAAATTGTTTGTTGGGTGGACAAGTTTATGCATCCAATTGTGAGATATATTCTGCAGAGAGGTTTGCTAGCTATTTTGGTTATATGGATTGGGTTGACAATAGCATTTGTGTTATCCAGGTTAATGCCTTTTAATGCTGCTGAATTGTTTGTAAATAGATTGTTGTCTCAGGGTTCTACTCTTACTGGAGAGGAGATAGAGAAGTTGAAGAGACAACTTTTGCAGCTTTATGGTCTTGATAAACCAGTTTTTGAGCAGTATCTAATCTTTTTGAGAAACTATTTAATAACTGGTGAAATGGGTCCTTCTTTTGCATTCTTCCCAACAAGTGCTAAGGATGTTATTGCAAAGGCTCTTCCATGGTCTTTAACACTGTTGTTGCTAGCATCTGTTATTAGCTGGCTTATAGGTAATGCTGTAGGTGCTTTAGCTGCTTTGACTAAGCATAGAAGGATTTCAAGTGTTTTAGAGAATGTAGCTATAGCTTTTCAGCCTATACCATTTGCTGTACTAGCCATATCATTTCTGGTTTTCTATGTACTTGTTCTTAAATTGCCTATACCAAGTGGAGGTTATGTTGCTGGAGGTTCATCTATAGAAATATTTATCTACATGTTGAGAAGAGCAATGTTTCCACTAATGGTTTTAGTGATGTTTGGTTGGTTTGGAAGCTTTGTTAGTATGAAGGCTATTGCTCTTAAAATGCGTGAAGAGGATTTCATAGTCTACTCGTTTTTGCAGGGAGCTTCAACAAACACTATTAGGTCTATGGTGTTTAGAAACTCTATACTACCACAATTCACATCCCTAGTTCTAGGTCTTTCAAGAGTTTTTGTGGGGTCTCTTCTCGTAGAGTACATATTTAACTATCCAGGTATAGGATATATTTTACAAAGTGCTATAGCAAATGCCGACTACAACTTAATGCTTGGCATATTATTTTTTGCCACAGTCGCTACAGCTGTAGCTACTTTTATGCTAGATCTCATATACCCATTGCTAGACCCTAGAATTAGGTATCCTGGACAAGAGTGATAGCAATGGCCTATGTATATACATTTAAGGAACTTGCACTAAGACCAAAGTTTCTAGTACCACTAGCAACCTTCATAGGTTTGCTGCTATACGCATTCATTTTCCCAGCTACACTAACAACAAATCCTGGAAGATGGTATTATGCACCACCTGCACAACCACCAAGCCCTTCATACCCATTTGGCACAACTACTATGGGCCAAGACCTATTCTTGTTAGTACCACTAGCACTCAGAAACAGTATAGTCATAAGCTTTGTAGCTGCAGTAATATCTGTGCTAATTGCCTGGGGTATAGGCTCAACAGCTGCTCTCTCAACACAAGCAGTTAAATCAGTGCTAATGACCGTTGTTGACATAATATGTGTTTTACCTGGTTTGCCACTTCTCATGGTGATATTTTATACATGGCGTGACTACCTAACAATACCATTGATAGGAGCAATAATGGGTTTAATAGGCTGGGGTTTTCCAGCAAGAGCTGTATACGCAATATTATCTAGCCTGAGGCAGAGAGTATTTGTCTACACCTCATACTTTTCCGGATTATCCATATTCAAAATTGTTGTTAAAGACTTCATACCATTTCTACTTAGATACCTAATGATAAATCTCATAGGCACAATGACATGGGCTATAGGAAACGAGGTAACAGTATCAATATTTGGTGCTATGAAAATGGAGGAGGTAACCATTGGAACCACAATACACTGGGCTATGTACTACCAGGCAATACTTTTAGGAATTTGGTGGTGGTTGGCGATACCAATTGCTTTTTTGATTTTATTTGTGTTATCGCTATACGTGCTCATGGTTGAAATAGATAAATACATATTTGCAAGAGCTAGAGTGACATGGGGCTAGAAAATGCCTGTAGATATTCTCACTGTTAATAATCTTGATGGAGGCTATGAGGTATTTGTTGGAAAAAGAAAAGTATTTGTGCATGCAGTAGACAATGTTTCTTTAACACTGCATGAGAATGAGGTTTTGGGTATTGCTGGAGAATCTGGCTGTGGAAAATCGACATTGGCTAAAATGATCTATGGAGCTATAATACCTCCCCTCGTGGTGAGAAGTGGTGATATATATATAACAACTAGAAATAGTGCTAATCTGAAGCTGAATAGGCTTAGCATTGACGAAATTAGGAAAAGAATTTGGTGGTTGGAGATATCTTATATACCTCAAAACTCAATGAATGTACTAAATCCGTTGAAGAGAATAAAGGATCAGTTTTTAAATGTATTCAAATATCATGACATTGAAATTGATAAAGAAGATTTCATGAAGCATTTAAGAGAGATGCTGAATGTTATGGGCTTGCCCCCCGAGGTTATAAATGCTTATCCACATCAGCTTTCTGGTGGTATGAGACAAAGAGTTGTTATAGCATTGAGTCTTCTATTCAATCCAAGAATAGTCATAGCTGATGAGCCAACAACAGCTGTTGATGTTGTAACACAGAGAACGATTCTATCCTTGATCAAGGGATGGCGTGAAAACAACAAAAGCTCGCTTATACTAATATCACATGACATGTCTGTTCATGCATATATGGATGATAGAATCGCAATAATGTATGCTGGTAATATTGTGGAAATAGGCAATGTTTTTGAAGTTTTTAAAGAGCCTTTGCATCCATACACAAAAGCATTGATAGATTCATTGATTAGAAAAGGTGATAGAACTATAAGAAAGGGGTTGATGGGTCAACCACCAGATTTGATTAATCCACCACCTGGCTGTAGATTTCATCCTAGATGCCCATTTGCAATGGATATTTGCAGAGTTAAGGAACCTCCAACAATATTTCTGGATAAGGATAGGTATGTGAAATGCTGGTTGTATGTAAATACAAGGTGATGTAGATGAGTGAAGATAGCAAATTGAGGATAGAGAATGTTACAAAGCTTTATGGTTATGGACTTCTAGGCTTGAAAAAGTTTAAGGCATTGGATAACATTTCGATGGATATTGATCTTACAAAGCCGAGGATAGTGGTTTTAGCAGGTGAAACAGGTAGTGGCAAAACAACGTTGCTTCGAATAATTATGGGAATGGTGAAGCCAAATATTGGAAGAGTTTTTTACAAAGGTCGCGATATACACAAGTTAAGAGGATCTGAAGCTAAGTGGTATAGAAGAGAGGTTCAGCCAATATTTCAAGATCCTTATGAGACTTTTAATCCTCTTAGAAAAATTGATTCGTATTTCTATGATACTATAAGAAATGTTGTTGGAATTAAAAATAGGGGAGAGGCTGAGCATAGAATTGATGAATCTCTTCGATTTGTTGGCCTGAGTTTGGATAGAGTCAAGGGTAAATATCCCCATGAGTTTTCAGGTGGAGAACTGCAGAGAATTTCAATTGCAAGAGCTCTTTTAACTCATCCAAAAATGCTTTTAGCAGATGAGCCTGTTTCAATGCTTGATGCGACACTTAGAGTAGGGATTTTAAATATTTTAAAGAATCTTAAAGAGAAGCTAAACATGGTCATAATCTATGTTACACACGATTTATCTACAGCTTATTATATTGGCGATGACATTTCAATTATGTATAGAGGAACACTTGTTGAATATGGGCCAATATCGAAAGTGTATCAGGAGCCTAGACACCCATACACATATGCATTACTAGAGTCCATACTCGAGCCTGATCCATCTATTCGGGAACGATATCCAGCAATAAAGCCATCTTCTATAGAGCTAAAAGAGTTTCTAATTCCTGGATGCAGATACGCAAATAGATGCCCATATGCAAAGGAAATATGCTGGCATACACTACCACCACCCACCAATGTGGATGGTGTTGTTGTTAGATGTTGGAAATATCTAGACTATAAACAATCCTAATGTAAAAAACACCTCATCTTTCAGCTCTTTAAGCAATTCAACAAATTTGCGACCATATCCAGTTTTAAACATATAAACTTGTTTCCTTGTTGACCACCTCTGCTTCTCAATCTTAAGTTGATGTAGTATTGAAGCTTTAGAATTAATTTACAGCACATATTTTGTGTTATCAGATGTTCTACTCTTTGTGATGTTAATGCTTCGAAACATGTTATTGATTATATTAAAAATATTTTTAGTAGGAGGTATGTTTATGCAGTTTAAGTAGGTGAATTAACAATGAAAACAGAGGTTATTCGTTTGAGAGATGAAAGGCCTGTGACTTTAGCTACTTATGTACTTGATCTATCTCCACAGGTATCCTGGGAAAGAAGACCAGCTGTGATTGTTTGTCCTGGTGGGGGTCTAATGTACACATCTAACAGGGAGGCAGAGCCTGTTGCAGCTGTTTTTCTTTCCAGAGGTTATCACGCATTTGTTTTGAGGTATACAACTGCTGATATGGGTGTTAAGAAGGTTTATCCTGATATTCTCTATGACTTAGCTAAAACTGTTGCAATTGTTCGTAGCAAAGCTGATGAGTGGGGTGTTGATGCAAATAAAATGGTTATAGTTGGTTTTTCTGCTGGTGGATTGCTAGCTGCTATGTATAGTACTCAGTGGCATAGGGATTGGTTAGCCGAATCACTTGGTGTTTCAAAGAATTTGCTTAAACCCAATGCTGTTGTTCTTGCATATCCAGCTGGTCTCGACTTTGTTACAATGTACAATATTTTTAGGGGTGGGGTAGGGCCTGGTGCTGAAGTATTTCATACAATGGCTTCTCTTATGCTGGGGTCAGAAGAGTTTACATTGGAGAAGTTGAGAGAAATAAGCCCAGTAACATATGTAGATAGCAACACGCCACCAACATTTATATGGACAACAGCTGATGACTCTGTTGTGCCTGTTGAAAGCATTTTATCCTATGCTCATGCATTAGCAGCAAATAAAGTTCCTTTCGAGCTACATGTGTTTGCCAGTGGTGTTCACGGGCTTTCACTAGCTGATAAAACAACGGCTAGAACTTCGGATCAAATAAATCCCCATGTTGCTAAGTGGATTGATTTGGTTTTGAGTTGGTTGCAAAACCATGTCTTTAAGGAGTGAGCAAGGTGTGAAACATTAAAAATGTTTGTTGTGTATAAAAATTTGCATGGGAAAGCTATTTCCTTTTTGCTTTAGCCTTCGGCTTGGTAACAGGCAATACTGCTTTAGATGTTTCAAGAGATCTGTATGCATCTACTGAGACAAAGGCTATAATTGCTAGTCCAAAGCCCATCAATGCTGCAGCTCCAAATAATCCTCTAGCATCTATTTTGCATACGTATTTCAACTCTTGTTGGCTCCACGACGAGGGAGTTAAATCAATTTTTATCGATGGCGATGTTTCATATGTTAGAGATGTTATGTTGAATGATACTATTTTGAAACTGTTTTTTGCATTGATTTCCACTGTATAGTTTCCTGGGGGTAGAGAGGATAGTGTTGCTATAAACCTTTGGTCAGAAACAACATTAGCACTATATTGAAGTGGCACATAGGCAAGGGAATTGTTCTTGCTATCCCTAAGCAAAACAGAGCCATCAACACCACCAGAGCTTGAAACTATGTTGAATTGCATAAGAAATGGTGCAACAGCTATTTTATCAAGGTGAAAGCTGTAGACATAGGATTTGCCAGCATCTATAGATACATTAGCTATTTTAGCAAAAACAAGCACATTATACCGTGTGTAGTTTCCTAAAAGCGATAAAGCACCTTCAAACTTGTTTGGCACAGAAACATAAGTTGTGCAAGTCTCTATATCAACACCATAGTTAGATAATATCATAGCCCATCCAATAACAAATACAAACACTCCAACACCAATTAAAACAATTGCAACATCCCTACTCAACATAGCAACCAAACCACAGATAACCCAAAAATATGGCTAAACAATATAAACTCTTTTGGTCTATTCACAAAAGCCTCATCTACAAACATCTTTGCTAAACCAGTTTTACACTTTTAACGGATTTTTAGCTGTATGTAATACCAGTAGAAAGTAAGAGAGTTGCTATATATTTTAAGAATAATCTGTAGAAAAATCTGCATTAAACCTTGTCTTTATCTTCACCTCTTCTTAAGATGTTTTGCAATGGCTGATAAATCTATTCTTCTATTGTTTTTAATGATTATGTAGCTTTCCTCTCTAGAGATTTTATCGACTACACCCTCAACAATTTTTGCATTCCAATATCGTCATAGAGAATTTTGTATCCTATGACAAGCCCAGATACTATTCCCCCTGGTTCTGCATTCTCCTTAAGCATATCTATATCAAATACAATAACATCTACAGGTTTTCTACACAAAGCTTTAACATTTCTTGCAACCTCTACTTCTATCGCCAGCTTCTCCTTAGCATTTACAAGCTTATCAACAATTAGAAGAGTATCTATATCCCTACTCTTTAGCGGATTATAGACATAGCTACCAAATAGAACAAGGGCTTTAAGAGTTTTGCTATAGCTTTCCACAACACGTTTAACAATCAATAACAGCTCTTCGCTTAAGATAGTTTCTCACCACCTCCAAAGCTTTTTCAGCATCTATAACATCTTCTGGCCCCCAGAACCTCTCAAGCATGAGAAAAGGGTATCTAGACCTGGTATAATACTCAGTGAGATACTCCAAAGCATTAACAACTACGTCGAATTCCCCAACCCACTCACTCTCAAAAACCTCCACAAATATCCCTATAAGCTCGGGTCCATGATTGTAAATAACCCTCCTCCTCAATTCAGCATAGCCTTAACAGCTTTCTCTACACACTGCTGCGCATAGAAAATCGTCTGTGGATAATCATTGAATTTAAGCGCTCTCTCAGCTCTTTCAAGATCCTTGGCAGCCTCCTCAAAATATTTTCTAGCAAACTTCTCAAAGATATTCACATCCCAACCCCCTTATCAATTCATTAATTTACTTTATATAGCAACTTCGCACTTTCAATTCCATTTATCAGAGTCTTGGGCACTTACTACAATTTGCGTTAATTAGATATAAAAGGCTTAAAGCTAAGATTACCAACCCATGATATTTATACAATACCAAATATTAATGAACTGATTAGCTTATCTCCTTCTATCCTAAAGGGCAAGGCTTTCAGTTGTAAAATCAGAATAGGGTAAATCCCCACCTTTTGCCTCCATTCTAAATTGTGATTTCATATATAAATTCTATTCAATTACCTGGGGATTCACATTATTGTTTATGCTAAGGTTTTAAGGATATGATTTGATGTTAGAATGAGATATTTGATACAGAGATCTTCATTCAGTTACAGATCTGTAGATATAAGAGGTGGTCATAAGAACAAATAGCTTTTTGGCATTAGGTTTATAAGCCTAATTCGCTTTAATTCTTCTGATGTGTAAGTTTATGATTAGAGCTAAGATTGATGATAGACTTGAGTTGAAGTTCAGAGAGTTGGCTATGAAGAGATTTGGTTACAGTAAAGGGGCAATTAGCAAGGCTGTTGAGGAAGCCATCTTAATGTGGATAAAGTTTGTTGAAAGAGAATCCATTGTTTTTGAAGGTGATCCCGTCGAAGTCATTGATGGAATTTTATCCGAGATTGACATGGACTCTGTTGAACTTCAACATAAAATTAAGGACATATGGGTCTCCACAGCGGTAAACTAAGTGTATTTAATAGACACAAACATATTCTTAGAGGTAATGCTAAGACGTGGCAGGAGTTCTGAATGTAAAGAGTTACTTATGAGGCTTAGAGATGGAAGGGTAGATGGTGTTGTAACGGATTTTACGATATACTCAATAATGATATTGCTTGGTAGGCTCCATAAATACAATGCTTTAAGGAATTTCCTACTAAGTCTCACAGCATACAAAGGTCTCCATATATATAATACATCAATTAGCGAGAAAATTAAAGCTGTGGAGATAGCAAAAGAAACAGGCTTGGATATAGATGACGCCATACAATATGCTGTAGCATTATCCATAAATGCCAAAGCCATAATATCCTTTGATAAACACTTCAATAATCTAAAGATTCCTCGAAAAGAACCCAAAGACTTAATACATCTAGAAAAGTGAAGCATTCAATCGTCTCAATAGTACTAAAAGTATCCAATCTATGATGATTATTTACATGCAGTAGCCTTTTAGTTAAATCTCGTTGAACCAACCATTTCCAGTCCATAAGTTGATATAGGTCTTGCTAGAACTAATTACACCTCTACCCCACAATTCATCATGGCATGCAAGTTGCTTGGTGCGGGGATTGGGGTAGCCTTCGGGAAGTCAAAGACATAACCTTCCACATTGGGTCTTGCAAAAACCAAGATAGAAGAGTTATAAAAACTTCAAAAACCTTTCCCTTTGCAATTGTTGCTAGTCATCATCAGAGACGATAGGCTTCTGAAAAGATTAAAGCATGAAAAGCCTGTAAATCTATCGCCATTTCCGCCTTGGAAAAGCAAGGCTTCTAGCTGGATTTTATTTAGATTCATCTTTCGGAGGCTGGAATGGGGTTGGACATGCTTATTAAATTCATTGTATTTGTTGTTTAAATTGTTTAAATTTTAAATGTTTAAAGAGAAGAGTTAAAGGCTTTTTCATTGGTTGTTTTTCTGAGGTTGTTGTTTCATGGCTATTTATCCTGTTAAGCATGTTTCGTGGGATGAGGTTGTTGAGTGGAGCACTAGACTTGCAGCAAAGGTAAAAGAAAGTGGTTATAAACCTGATGTTGTTGTTGCTGTTGGTAGAGGTGGCTATGTTGTTTCTAGGTTGTTATGCGATTTGCTTGATGTTGATAGGCTTGTAGCTTTGCCTATTAGGTGGAGAGAGCAGTTTAGAAGGCGTGGCGAGGGGTATTTAGCTGATTTGATAAGGTGTTTTGCTAAGGCAAAGCAAGTTGATTTGTGTATAGCTGATGTTGTTAAGGGGCTTAGCATAGAGGTTGTATTCAACTTTGATATAAATCTCGAGGGCTATAATGTGTTGGCGGTTGAGGAAATCTCTGCTACTGGGCTTCACCTAGCCAAGGCAAAGGAAATTGTATTGAATAATTGGAGAGCTGGAAATGTTAAAACAGCAACACTTGTGTGGAAAGTATCTACATCACCTCTCAAACCAGAATACGTGTTTATAACAACAAATAGTTTTGTTTGGTTCCAATTCCCATGGTCAAGACTATCAGATTATCAACAGTTTGCAAAGGTTGCTATGGAGGAGGAGTGCAGAAATAGTGGAAAGTGCCAGTGGACGTTAGACGAAGTTGAAAAGCTTTTCAGGAAGTGGTATGGGTTTGACGCAGATAGGAAATATCTTTCAATGGCTTTAGAAAAGCTTGTGGAGCTAGAGGTTGCTAGAAAAATAGGTAATGCAATATATCTCATTCTTGTATAGATTTTGTGAATACATTAAATGCTGAGAACAAAAACTTATTAAAATAAAAAGAGTCATTACTTTATTGAAATGATTCGAGGTTTTGTGCAATGCTTGTAGAGGTTTTGTTTGAGGATTTAAACAATTCTCTTGTTATAGATGTTGAAACTCATGTTGAAACTGTTAAGCAGGTGCTTCCATTTAAGTCAAAAGCTGTTGTTTGGAAACATGAAATATATTTTTCAACTCCCATAAACATAAGCTTTAGTGAAAAGACCTTGTTTACAGCATTAAAAAGGGTCTTGTTTATTATTGGCCTCCAGAAAAAGCCATGTGCATATTCTACGGCTTTTCACATCCATATACACCAGTAGTTTACTTGGGTAGTGTTGTAGATCCTTTGCACACCATTGAGAATTGGAGTGGCTCTGTACATGTATATGAACACAGCATTGATAAAAGATTTGACAATGTTATTGAGAAGCTTGTTAAAATGGGATACAAAGTTGCAACACCTTTGAGAAATGGTGAAAGAGTTGTTGTTGCATATAAAAAGACTAGAAAAGGTAGATTATCGCTAATAGTTTATCCTGAAAGCTATGGTGTGCACATTGAGAGTGAAGGGATGATTAAGTATAGCGAAATTGGTGTTGCTCCCATTGCTTATCGCCGTTTGTTAAGACTTGTAACAAAAGTTGTTAAACCAAAGTATGCAAGATTCGATATTTCAGAAAACAACTACATTGTTGTTACAGCTGGTTTGGAAACCATTGATAAAATTGAAAAAGCTTTAAACGAAATTGAGAAAATGCAGACAATGCTACAAGAACAACTACTTGTGTTGTAAATTATTGTTTGCCCCTTGGCACACATCCAATCATTTCATATTTTTTCGTTGTTTAGCCAGCGGCTTCTCCATCCACACATAGGAGAGAGTGAGTTTTAAGCCTCACTCCTGGCACTACTTGCATAGTCAACACTTAAAACAATGAGCTTAACACATTTGGATGCAGAAGCCGATGAAGGTAAAAGGGCTAGTTATAGCACAATGAGATCTCACAAAATGCAAAACTTATAAACCTCTCTGCCTTTTTTTAAGGATGAGAAGCAGTGAGCTTTGGTCATAACAATCAACCAACTTCTTCAGCAAAAACTATATTAATAGCAACAACATTATTAATCATTGCAACTGCTGGTATTACTCATAGTGTAGTAGCTGATGTATGGCTCGATGCTCATTATGATTCGAGACTGGAATATGCTGATGACAAGGTTGATGCTATAAAACTTATAATGGAGAATGAGTGTTTAGGGGGAATGAGATACACTGTTTACGTATTTGGAGACTGGTATAAGGATTGGATCATTAAATATAGTTTACCTTATGCCATTGTATGGCACATAGCTTCTCATGGGGGCTTTGACTCTCTGGGAAACAATTTCCTGCTAACTCATTATAATGAACTAATATATGGGCAAGAGATACCTGATCTTACAAATGTTCATGAAGGTGGTCCTATGTATTTAGCATTTGCTTCAGCCTGTTATTCTGGTCACCCTAGAGTGTGGTCCAGGACCTATATGTTATATCAGGGCTTTCTCGACAAAGGAGCTCTTGCATATATGGGGTACATGTACACAGTAGGAGATTATGAGGCTTTCTTGTTCGCACGCTGGTTTTACCATTATGCGGCAGGAGATGATGGAATAATACATACTGTTGGCGAGGCCAAGACCTTGGCTAAGTATATGGTGCCTGCAGTAAAGGGTAATATACAACTTTATGGAGCATCGAATATAGTTATTGTGGATGGGTATTATTTTGTGAATACCTGTGTCAAGGGTGCGTAAATAGGTGGTGATATGGTTCTGAGGTTTCCTCCTAAAATTTTTGCATTACTATCTCTAATACTTACATTGATAGCAATAGGCATAGTTGCTTACACTGCAATTTCACCAAACCAAGGCTTTCGCAACATAAGCAATGAGACGTCTAAACCTCGATACGAGCTACCCATCATTATTATAGATTCTGATAAGGCCAGTGTTAAAATAAGTCTTGAAGAAGCTATGAGAATGGTTTCTAGAATATGGGATGTGCCTAAAAGCGCTCCCTCGGCCAGAGTTATTATAGATAAAATCGAGGGTAGAACTTATTGGTCCCTTGGCTGGGTGGAGAATAGCGGAAAGGTTTATGCCATGGTTGATGCTGAAACAGGACAGGTGGTGTTATTACACGATTTCAGGTATAAAGCAAAAATGGATAATTTAAAGAACCGTGCTCGTGCTGTGGAAATAGCTGTGAAGTTGCTGGAGAAGCTTGGTATTCCCACGCACATGCTAACGCCTGAGCCCTCTGTGTTAATTGAGAGAGCGCCTGCTGATGGACCAGTTCAAGAGATAACATATGAAGTTATGTGGAAACAGGTGTACAAAGGTATTCAGGTTATTGATGGCTATGTAATTGTCTCAGTAGATCCTGAGAATCAGCGGCCTGTGGGCTTTGTAGTTAAGCTCTTGGATGTGGAGAACATATCGGTGGAACCAAAGATAACACGTGATTCAGCAGTAGCTATTGCTACTGAGTTTCTGAAGTCAAGGGGCTACAGCCTTGGAGAAGTTGCTGAGGTTAAGCTCTGTATTGGAAGACCTAACTACTATTGGGAGGGTAAGCCAATAATACGGGGCCCGCCATCACTTCTATGGATTGTTGTATTCAAAAAGCCTTATAGTGATTCAGGTACTGTTGAAGTATGGGTTGATGCTCACAGTGGGGTGGTTGTTGGTGGAGACAAAACACGCTGCTAAAGCGCTTCTGAAGCTGGTTAAAGCTCTTCAGATAGTGGTCTTAATAGCCTCAATAATATTTTTTATTCATCCCTGGGCCGAAGTTTTTATCGAGCGATGTGTTATATATTATAACGGGCTTAGCTTTAGCTGTATTAGGAGAGAATGTATCAACCCACCCTATCCCACAGGGCTTTTATCTCTTCTCGGATTCTTCTTTGGCTTTCTCTCTATATTCAGCTCGAGGAAAGCTCCTTTATTTAGCTTGGTAAGCGGTTGTCTCATAGCTCTTAGCAGTTTGCTCTCACTCATGCAATTAAAGCTGTACATAGCACCAGCATCGAGATCCATATACATAACACCCTGGATATACATGCATATTACCACAGGCCTTGTACTAACAGTTCTAAGCATATTTCAACTCCAGTTGCAAAGCAAATTTAGCAATAAGAAGAGTTAGCAAAGAGAAGAACACGTCGAAGACTATTGGCTTAGACAATAATAAAGACTCATAAGCTTTAGCTTTTCAGCTACTACAGATATCTAGAGCCACACACCTCAACAACAACAAAGTATTCACAAAAGACTAAGCACAGGCTGTTTTCGATTTAGCGATAAATTTAAATGCTTTTGTTCACATGTAAATACTTGATGATGAGAAAAGATGTTGTGTAAACACATCTCTGTGATCCGCTATGCGGTGAGAGGGGGTGAGAGAGTAAGAGTTGCAGATGGGAGTCTCGTGGCGTTGGGCTCGACAGAGCCCCATGAGGCTTGGGTGAAGCTGGTGAGCCCAAGCCTAGGGCTAACCCCACTCACGGAATTAAAAGTGATTGAAACCTATTATAAGTACCGTGAGTGGGGAAACGCTAAAACCTAGGAATGTGGGATATTGCCAAAAACTGTGAATAATCCTTCACTGTAAGAGCCAAGTCTTCATTACTGAACCACTAAATACATTGTTTAGCGCTTCTTTTGTTAAGAACAGTTCTCCTGACATCATCAATAATCTGCTTATGATTTTAAATAAAACTTTTATACTCTATACGTTAAAGCATAACATTAAAACATACTAAGGTTTTGGCCATGAGCAAAATAGTTTATGTTACAATAGCTGTTGTTGTAGTTGTAGCTGCTGTGTTTGCAGTATATTACCTTGGTTTCTTGAGCAAGCCTGTAGAGAAGGTTTTGAGGGTTGGGACATCGCCTGATTTCCCACCTTTTGAATATGTTGATGAGAAAACTGGTGAAGTTGTTGGAATAGATATTGACTTGATTAAGGCTATAGCCAATAGGCTTGGGTACAAGGTTCAAATTGTTAGCATGGATTTTGATGGTCTTATACCAGCTCTTGAACAAGGCCAGGTGGATGTTGTTATATCGGGTATGACTATAACTGAGGAAAGAGCTAAGAGAGTTGATTTCAGTATACCGTATTGGAAGGCTGACCAGGCTATAATAGTTTCTAAAGGCTCTTCATTTAAGCCATTGAAAATAGAGGATCTTGTGAATCACACTGTTGGTGTGCAAAGTGGTACCACAGCTGAGCAGCTTCTTGATAGCTATGTTTCCAAGGGCTATAACATAAATGTTAAGAGGTATTCCTCATACACACTAGCTGTTCAGGATTTGATAAATGGTAGAGTTGATGCTGTTGTTGTTGACTCTCCAGTTGCAAATACATTGGCCAAGAAATACAGTGTAGAGGTTGCTGCTACTATAACAACTGGTGAGGAGTATGGAATAGCTGTTAAAAAAGGCAATAAAGCTCTCTTAGATCAAATAAACAAGGCTTTAAGCGAAATTCTTAATAGTAGTGAGTGGGACTCTATAATCTCTAAGTATATGGGCTAGAAACCAAATGGATTTTAATCAGCTTTTTCAAACAATAATATTCATTGCTTTAAAGGGTGTTTCAAACACTTTTCTATTGTCTTTCGGAGCTTTTTCTCTTGGCCTTGGACTTGGATCTTTACTAGCATTTATGCAAGTCTTGATTGGGGGATTTGCAAGCAAGTTGATAGATTTTGTGACAAGGGTTTTGAGAAGTATTCCACCAATTCTCATGCTTTTCATAGTTTTCTACGGCTTTAGAATAAACAATGTGGTTGCAGCAATAATTGGTTTGGGTATTATAAGCTCTGCATACCAATCACAAATACTTAGAGGTGTTGCAGAAGCTGTTGCTGCAAGGCAGCTTGATGCAGCACTTTCGATAGGACTTGATTTGTGGGGTTCTTTTAGAAGTGTTATACTTCCACAAGTTGTTTTGTTATCTATACCAGCTCTTCTAAATGAATTTACAACAATTTTGAAGGATTCTTCAATAGCTTATGCAATTGGTGTTGTTGAAATGTTTACTACTGCTATAAACTTAGCCAATGCCAGAATGGAGTACGCTATTCCACTGGTCTCAGTATCAATTCTCTATATAGTGATATGCTTTGGCATATCCTATGCAGCTAGCCTTATCCACAGAAAAATATCTTTGCTAGGCTATGGTGAATCAATGTGAAGACTTTGCTTCAGGCTATAGATATCCACAAGTATTTTGGTAAGCAACATGTTTTAAAAGGTATTAATCTCGATGTTTACGAAGGAGAAACAGTTGTTATCATAGGCCCTTCGGGCTCTGGAAAATCAACGCTTCTCAGATGCCTAAACCTTTTGATAAAACCTGATAGAGGTAGAATAATATTTGATGGTGTTGACATAACAAGTGGTGGTGTTGACATAAACAAGGTTAGACAAGAAATTGGATTTGTTTTTCAAAGCTACAACCTCTTCGCCCACTTAACCGCTATTGAAAATGTTGTACTAGGTCTTGTAAAAGTTAAGAAGATGAGTAGAGAAGAGGCTAGGAGAGTAGCTGCTGAAGCTCTTTTATCTGTTGGTATAACAGAGGATTTGTGGAGCAAATACCCAGCTCAGCTATCCGGTGGTCAACAGCAGAGAGTTGCTATTGCAAGAGCCATTGCCATGAATCCAAGGCTTCTGCTTTTAGATGAACCAACATCTGCTCTAGACCCAGAACTTACTGTAGAGGTTTTGAATGTGCTTGAAAAACTATCTGAGAAGAGAATGACCATGATAATTGTTACACACCAGCTTGGTTTTGCCATGAGAGCTGCTGACGAAGTTGTTTTCATGGAGGATGGGAAAATAGTTGAGAAGGGTCCACCTGAAAAAATTTTGCTTAATCCAGAGAAGGAGAGAACAAGAGAATTTGTTTCTAGGCTCATGGAGCTTTACAGAATGGAGAGGATGCGAAGACAATGAGTGAAGTAGTAAACGTATTCGCTAGCTATGCTCCAGAATTGCTAAACGCATTGATTTTAACTCTTGAAGTAACCTTTCTCTCATTTGCTATAGGCCTTGCTGGAGGTGTTGCAATAGCTATTTCAAGAGCATCAACACCAAAGCCAATAAAAATACTGATAACAGCTTTTGTTGAGCTTGTAAGAGGAACTCCAATGGTTGTTCAACTTTTCTTCATATACTATGCACTGCCTTCAATAGGAATTAAGCTAGACCCGTTCACAGCATCTGTTTTTGCAATGGGTCTAAACTCAGCTGTTTACCAATCAGAGTATTGGCGAACAGCAATAGGGTCTATACCAAAAACACAATGGGAAGCTGCTTATTCTCTTGGGCTAAGCACCTTCGGCGTTCTAGCAAATGTTGTTCTTCCCCAAGCTCTTAGAATAGCCATACCACTTCTATCAAATGAGTTGATATATTTACTTAAATTTAGCTCAATAGCATACTTCGTTGCCCTACCTGAACTCGTTTACACAGGTAAGTGGATAGCCTCAAAAACATTTGCCTACATAGAGATATACACAATTATAGCAATATTCTACATAGTCATAACAATGATTCTAAGCGAAATTCTGGTAAGACTTGAGAAGAAGCTTTCAATACCAGGTATAACAATAAAAAGAATATAGACATTGAATTCCTTTGCCATACAAACACTTATAAGATTTTTCTCAGCAAATATACTTGCTGAAGCCCGGTGACGAACCGAGAAACAAAGTGGGGTTGCACTCGGTTGGATGATCCTGGGCGGGCCCCCTGGTCACTGCACATCTTCTCTACTCAAACATTTGCTAAGCCAGGAAAATGCATCTTCCTGCATCTCAACATCGAATATGTGTGGTTTTTCGTAGAATACTCCGTGGTAGTTGTGCTCAGCACCAAGGCTTTTGTATATTGATAAAATTTTGTTATGCGCCTTTAACTGTCCCTCATAGGGGAATATAGCATCTTGCTTGCAGTACTGAATCATTAGAGGCTTTGGTGCATGAAGAAGTGCTAAATCTGGAAAGTCAAAGTATTTCAGCATGCTTGGTACGTAGAGAGTCCATGCATGTTCAATACCTCTTTTGATAATCTCGTCTATTGTGCTCATAGCTACTGCAACAACACTACACTTCACATTATTGCCTAGAGCTGCTAAAAGCAAACTTCTCAAACCACCTAGCGATGCTCCACAAGACCCTATTCTATTTGGATCCACCTCATCTCTGCTAAGCAAATACTTTAGCGAAACAAGATCCTCATACACAATCAAGCCAAGTATGCTAACACCAATTATTGAAAGAACTTTGGCCACAAAGTTTTCAATTCTATATGAAGCCTCATTATATCTTTTCACAACCTCGTTAACATCGCCAATGCTAGTCTCATCAACAACACCAATTCTTCTACTCCCAAAAAGAAAAACATCAATGGCTAGAACAGCAAAACCTTTCTTAGCTAATTCAAAAGCCCAGCTTCTTCCACCATAAAAACTCTTTTTATAGCTACGCAAAATCTCTGGCTCGTTAGAAACAAAAGCAATTTTCTCTTTACCAAAATACTTGAAGCCTCCATGATCATGAAGAGCAAGAACAGCTGGAAGTTTTTCACTAACTCTTTTTCTTGGATACATGAAAAAACCTTCTGATTTACCCCCATATGGAAGACCATAAGAAATCTTCTCAATAACTACATCATCATAAATAACACTGCTATCTATAGAGGCATTGCGAAACTCTACTGGTATGTTAGGCAAAAGCAATTCGAGAAGTTTTTGCCTCAGCTTTTCTTTAAACACGTTCAATTCGCTAACCTTGTTCAAATTCCAAGACAATGCGTGAAAACCATACCTTTTCTCAAAATAGCTTAGCAAATTCAATATATCATCAACAACAATATTCATAATACCACAACCCTTTTTGTTTTTAACAAAAATAGAATTTTGCACAAAAATATGCTGTTTTTAAGTCTTTGCTAAGACTCCAGAACCAATTCAGCAAACACTTTATCAACATTTTCATCAATTCCAATCACCACTATGTCATAATAGTTTTCAACTCATCCTCTATAACTGTTCCAAGCATCGAATACTCAGCTATTCTAATCTTCACCTCTTTCGATGTGTATATTCTCAAAAGCTTCTTTTCAAATACTTTCAAAGGCACTCCTCCAAACCATCTCCAAGACCTTGTGAAAAGATCTTTTATTGAAACTGCATATACCCCTCCATCACCTGCTCTATATGTGTATAATGGACAGTGATTAACATATGAAGATCCGAAATATGCATATTTTCCATCTGTTGTCATGCCATATATGAAACCTGTTGTCGATATTATTTATGGTGATACAGAGTCTATTCTTAGCAGCATTCCAAATGTTGTTTTGTGGAATGGTTCTGTAGATCCCTCATATGGATTAGCAGCTATAATTGGTATTCCAAGTATGTACAAGGGTCTTTCAGGTAATGGTATAACAACGTTTTCCTTTGAACCAAAAACCTCTAGAAATGGGTACAAAGTATATCTGTCTCTATATAAGTCAACAACAATCATTGCACCTCCGTAGAAGGCAACTAACTTGTTTTATAGTTGAACTATTTGGCCACCATCGCGATTAATAGAAATTTTTGCCCGGCTTTAAACCAAAGTCAAACTCTTCAACAATCTACTCTCATTGCTTAAGGTATTGAAGATTACTATAGCTGATTTCTCCATATGAGCTGGATTGAATAGTGTTGCAAATATTTTATCGTCTTTCATTTCCATTTTGTAAACAGTTCTATTTCTAAATACACTCAACACGTCTAGTAGACAAGCTTATTCTCCAAAGCCCAAGCTCAGCATATCCTCATGTCATCATACAAAGATCTGTTACCTCACCATACCAGTGATTTGGCTGTATTCTATCATCCCATTTCCTAGACCACAAAAGCTCAACTTTACCACTATCATTTATGAAATGTAGGTGACTATACTTCTCTCTCATATCCTGTTTAGCCAATGTTCTATCAGTTGAAATCAGAAGTCCTGGTAGTCTTTATCTAGCCACCAAAGAAACTATACTCCTTATTCCATGTCATAGCCCCATGAGTATCTCCACCAGCTCTAGGAGACTTACCAACAAGCTCACAGCTATACACTAGTTTTCCATCTATGTAAACCTTTCCAGCATGACCATCCTGAATCACCAAAGAGCCATTTACTGAGTAAAAAAGCTAGGTAAAAACATCTGAATTGATTCTGCCCCATCCCAACCTCATCATGAACTATAAATCTTCTTGATGAAAACTGGGTTCAACCATATTCAAAACTAAATCAATTATTGTTGCCTCTGCATTAAAAATTTTACTTTTGAATAAACATCTTCTTAGTGAATAGTGTAATGTTTATAAATTGAAATATACCACGCCCTATTCTAAAGTTTTTTAGAGAATGTGGAAACATGTGTACACATAAAAGTGTGGAGCATAACTTGAGTATAGCTAAGCTGTTTAGAGATAACTTCTTGAGATCGGCAAGATTTAGTCATCCAGATTTTATTCCTTGTAGAATTATATTATCTCGCCCCATTCTATACACATATAAAGAGAAGATACTTGAAGTAATTGAGAGGTTTCCCCTGGCCTTCCCCAATTATGATGTTAGTAGCATGAAATTTGATAATGTTTTAGCAACTTTTGATGAAAATAGACTTGTAAGAGACGTTTTTGGCACTGTCTGGAGGTATAGAATTGCTGGTCTTGGTCCACAGCCACATGAATATCCACTAGCTGATCTAGATAGGGTTTGGAGTTGGGAGTTGCCTGATCCAGAAGCTGGTTATCCCATAGGCTATGCAGATCCAAAGCCTATGATTTCATGGGAAGAGCTTTTCGAGATATTTGATAAAGCTAGGGAAAGAGGTGATCTAGTTGTTTTTAGTCTTCATCACTTTCTCTTTCAAAAACTCATGGATTTAATACCTCTAAACAAGCTTTTACTAGCTATCTACAGTGGCGATAAAAGATTTTTAGCAGCACTTGAAAAAGTTGCTAACTACCAGCTAGGATTGCTTAAAATAGCCAAGAGATACAATGGAATAGATGTTGTAGCATTTTTAGAGGATCTTGGAAGCCAGGACTCACCCCTCATAAGACCTCAGCATCTCAAAAAATATTTCCTACCATACTACAAAATATTCTTTGATGAAGTTAGAAACATGAACGCTTTCATATATTTCCATAGCGATGGGCGCATAATACCACTTGCCAATGTGATTTTAGAAGCAAAACCAGATATTTTAAACATACAGGATATTGTTAATGGAATTGAAAACATATCAGCTCATTTCAAAGGAAAGCTATGCATAGATCTCGACATAGATAGACAGCACCTAATACCATATGGCACTAAAGAAAAAATCTTTTCACACTTCAAAGAAGTTGTGGAGAAGCTGAACATAGAACTTGGAGGGTTGATGATACATATAGAAGTGTATCCACCAACACCCCTCGAGAACATAGTTTTTTTAGCAGAGGCATGCTATAGGTATTGCTTTAATATTGGCTCCAGGTACTAGATTTGCATTGCAAAAATGTTTGAAAATTTAGAATAGATTTAGAAGACTAGACTTTTATATTTACTTTTTCACATTAGAGAAGCTGTTAAAAGATTTAAAAATTTTTAAATAAACTTGTTTCTATGCATGTATAAGAAAGGCCATGTGGATTCTAAGTAAAAAGCTCTAGGAGATGTTGAATGGCTCCTAAAATAATGCTTGTAGGAGTATCTGTTTGTGATATTATTTTGGTTGTTCCTGAAATTAGTAAACCTGGTGATATTGTTTATCTTGATAGGGGTATAACAATTTCGTTGGGTGGTCATCCATGCAATATTTCTGTGGATCTTGTTAAGCTTGGATACTCATCTTCATTAATTTATGTTGTGTCTGCTATTGGTAATGATTTTTGTGGAAAATTTATTGAGGAAACGCTGTCTAGTTATTCTCTTCAGCTAAATCTTGTTAAGATTCCTGGTGTTGGCTCTAATAAGAATGTTATTGTTGTTGTTAAAGGAGAGGATAGGAGGTTTCATGTTGAGGTTGGAGCATCTATGCACATGCAGTCAAAAGATGTTATAAAGCTTGTTGAGGAGGTGAAGCCTGGTTTAATTCACTTAGCTGTTGGTCTTCTAGGCGATGTTGATACCAATTTGCAAAATGTTTTAGCTGCTAGTCACAATGTTGGTGCTGTGACTTTTGTTGATGTTGGTGCTCCAAGACCTTATGGAAAAGCTGATTGGAGGTTTTTGATAGAGTCTTTGAAGTATGCTGATATATTTCATGCTAATCGCTATGAGCTTCAAAATGTTTTTGGTGTAGAGGGTATTTTTGATGGAATTAAAAAGGCTTTGGCTACAGGTGCAAAAATTGTTGTTGTAACAGATGGTGAAAGAGGGGCTTATATAGCAAAAGACAATTATGTTATATATCAAAAGGCATTTAAAGTCGATGTGGTTGATCCAACAGGAGCTGGAGATGCTTTCCAAGCTGGGCTAATATACAAACTTGTTGAGTTAGCTGGAGACAAATTTAGTAGAAGCTACATAGAAGGCATTGGCTATGACGAACTTGCAGAAATACTTTTGTTTTCGCAAGCAGTTGGAGCAGTATGTGTTACACAACCAGGAACCACAACAGCTGTGTCAAGAGAAAATGTTGAGAATTTGCTGAAAAAGCAAAGAGATGAGGTTATGAAAAGCATTAAAAGAATGAGAATTTTATAGATTCCAGATACAAAAATGTGAGGTGATGGTAATGCCCATTGTCCATGTCTATATGTGGAGTGGTGTTTCTAGGGAAGCAAAAAAGAAAATTGTTGAGGGTATTACACAAGTTTTTGAAAGCATTGGAGTGCCAAAGCAAGCAGTTGAAATTGTTATTCATGAAATTCCAAAAGAGAATTGGGGAATTGGTGGAGAACTAGCAAGTGAGAAATTCAAAGAAGTCAAGCCTCCCTAAAACCTCAAAACACCCTTTTCCAAACAAACTCATTTTTATATAATCACAGCTACCTGCACATAAAGTTACCAATGTTTTGCTTAACACAACTAAGAATTGCATATTACCAAACAAATACTTTTATTTTGCACCTCATTGATTAAATTTGAGGTGACTAAAATGTACAGATTGTTGCACCGTTTGTCCCTAGATGTTCATTCTAATCATTTTATATGAATTCATGGTCTCATCTAGGGACTTCCGCCTCGCCCACAGGGCTCTGGGTACCCGTGTGGGGTCATGGGCGGCTGTCGAGCCCAACGGCACGGGGCTCCCATCTACGAAGAGCCCAGCGAGGCTTGGAGCAATGCTCCCATCACCTCGCAAGGCTATGAGAAGAAGGTTCCAAACAGCTACCACGTCTCTGTGCCACATTTCACCACCTCTTTCGCACTTGCCTATCCTTGATTCATTCCCGTAGACTATTTTTGAGCCGTGGATTGGGCAGAGCCTGGACGTGTTCCTCGGGTTCACGTAGACTACTGAAACGCCGTACTCTCGAGCTTTCTCCTCAATCGCCTCCTGCATGCCTCTAAAGGCGGCTTGAAATATCCTGTGCCTCAGCTGGCTGTCCCTTATCCTGAAGACCATCTTCTCACCGGGTCTCCTCCCGAGTTTCTCCATGACTATGGCGTAACCTCTCTTGGAAGCCTCTCTCACAACAATATTCGCAATCTTCCACCTGGTATCCTGCTTCTTCTCCCGCTCCCTAAGCTTCCTAAAGATTTTCCTCTTAACCCTCGACTTTATGCCATGAACCTTGTCGTATTTTTCCTGAACCCTCTTCCTCCTGTAGTAGTAACCTAAAATAATGTCCTTCATATCTGTCTCGAAGAGGTAAGCAGTACCATCGATTAGTGCGGTGACATTGTTCTCATTAACATCAACAGACACAAAGCCACGTGGTCTATGCTCCTCAACCTCTTTCACGAAGGTCAAGTAGACTAGCAACTTCCTGCTCTTTCTGTCTAGCTTAATCCTCGCCTCTGAGGCAAGCTTCCAGCTCTTATTCACGTACTTCCAGTATTGTTTGTGCGGTATAACTTCGAGAGGTATCCAGCCCTTATGGGTAGCTACTTTAATAGATGTTAAATCATTTGCTTTCCACAAGTGGTCGTCTAGCCAGATAGAGACACTGTTGACTTCTGGGTACTCTCTTTCAACCAACCCCTTCTTCCTCAGCTTGAGAAAGCTCTTAGCTCTTGTGGATGCGTCTTGACAAGCAGTATATGCATAGTGAGAAGGGAGCTGAGGATATAGATTCCTTAACTCACGATACTTCAAAGCTTTTAGCCTTGTGAAAGATGCAATACCCTCTCTCACAGCATGCAACACTAATTGCTCAACCATGTTGCGGTACATACCCTCAAGCTCAACAAAAACTCTGAAGAACTTTCGCGGAAGAGGAGGCGTCTCAACAACAACGGTTCTAGCCACCCTCATCTTTCTCAACCTCTTCTACCAGTTTTTGAAACCCTCCTTGCTGAAGTACCCTCAATAATCCTCCTGACCTCGCTCTCAGGAATCCTATACTTCCCACCAGCAGTCCTAATGGCTTTGACCCTGCCTTCTCTAACCCACCTAGAGAGAGTAGAATAGCTTATGCCAAGCCTCTGACAAACCTCCTTAGGCCTCAGCAACTTCTCAAACATCTACAACCACTACATGGATTCCAAAGAAAATAAATACTTACAAAGCTTGTAAACTTCTCACAGAATAATCAATTAGGAAACAGCCCTTAAGAACATATCTAATTGTTGCTGATAAGCCCTTTCTACTCCCTTTTGGGAGTTCCTGCTTGCTACACTATTTAAAGTGTTTATTTGTTTTTCTTTAAAAGTTTTGTTGAAGTTTTAAGAACATTGCTTAGAAAAACAAGAATAGAATTTGCTTCTTTAACAAAAGTAGGTGTTCTAATGATAAAAATGCTTTGACAAGTCTGGAATGCAAAGTTGTTGGAAAGCATCTATGTGATGATCGCGAGCTTTTTGTTGGTGAAGTTGTTGCTTATCACTATAGAGAGGATGCGTTTAAAGATGGTGAGCCAAATCTTGAAGCTGGTTTTTTAGCACATATAGCATTCAACAGGTTTGTGACTTTTTCAAAAAGCATTATACATGTTTAGGTTTCGCAACAAAAACATTTTTATAACTGTTTTTACTAATTGAGAAGCTCTTCATAGTTGGAATAACAAAGTTGTTTGCTACCTGAAGCAAATTGTGTATGCTTCTTTTTAATCTCTACGATCTTTGCTATAAAGCTATATATTTGTGTCATTTCCAAAAATTGTGTGGTGCTGAATATGGTTACCGAGTTGCTTTATCAAAAGGATAGCTATTTGAAGGAGTTTACAGCTGTTGTGAAGAGTGTTGATAAGAATGTTGTTGTTTTGGATAGAACAGCTTTCAACCCTCGTAGTGGTGGTCTTGAGCATGACACTGGATATATTATCAAGGGTGGTAGAAGCTATCGTGTTGTCAATGTTGTTATAGATAAGAATACAAGTGAGGTTCTTCACCATTTGGAGACTCCAGACCATGATATTGCCCCTGGTGATGAAGTTAAAGGTGTTATAGACTGGGATAGAAGATATAGAATAATGAGAATGCATACAGCTGCTCACATAATATCAGCTATTATGTATAGAGACTATGGAGCTTTGATAACAGGTGGGAATATAGATTCTGAGAAAGCATATGATGACTATAGTCTTCAGGAATTCAACCAAGAGATATTCAGAGATGCTATCAACAAAGCAAATCAAGTTGTTCAGCAAGGCATTGAGGTAAAGATTTATTGGCTAAAAAGAGAAGAAGCTTTGAAAATACCTGGAATAGTAAAGCTAGCATCTAGAATGCCTCCAGAAGTTGAGTTTCTAAGAATTGTTGAAATACCTGGAGTGGATATACAAGCAGATGGAGGACCACATGTTAGAAACACTAGAGAAATTGGGGAAATAGTGTTTCTAAAGGCTGAGAACAAGGGAAGAAACAAGAAGAGATTGTACTACACAGTTAAACCATAAAAATTAACCAGTTGCACATATGTTTTTTGCAGATTTTAGAACAACTCAGGGGAATAGAGGTCCTGGAAGACCAGGTGGCATGAACATGAAAGATGTTTTAACAAGAAATAGACAGCTAAAGCTATCCACAAGCATTGTTGCAAAACTTTTTGAAAAGCTTTAGCATAGTCATAGCCTTATCATTTAAAACTATAACTTTTATGCAAATAAAATCTTGTTAAAGCAAAGACATCACGTTTTAATAAGTGATGCTAAAGCTTTTGTATTAGTTTATTACTAGCATCTTAAGCCATTCTTGTATAGTCTTCAAGTATTTTTACAACATCATCTATGTTTTTGCATTGTTGAATTTTTTGCGCTAGTACTTTAGCACCTAGAGTTTCTGAAACCCACTTCACCAAATAACCTTTTTCTATATGTCTTAGAGCATCTTTTTCAGATATGAAACCATGTTTCAATGCTATGTAGAGTTTCTCAATACTGTTTATTTTCAGTGTTATTGGAAACCCGCTTTCATCAGTGAAAACATATGAGTGTTTATCATCAACACTTTTCTTAGCCAGTTCAAAAGCCTCTATATATTCCATCGCTTTTTCAGATGCCTTGTATTTGCCATAGCTAATCTCATTGACAAGTCCATGTCTTAGCATTTCTCTTAAGTATCTCTTGGCTGTGTTGAGAGATATGCTGCTTTTGGATGTTAGATCCTCAAGAGAAAACTCTTTGTCTTTGAACTGTGCAAGTATTTGAACAAGTCTTCTAACCGTTATAACCATACACAACCACTTTGTCTAGCAACAAGAAATAGTTTCTGCATCTCATTTTTAAGTTTTTTAGAATAAGGCAATAGCTGGTTTGCGTGACTCAGTATGAGCATTAGCAATTTGGAATGTGCTGATGTCATAATTACTTGCAAGCTTGGTATGGAGAAAGTTGTTGCCTCATATGTAATGGAGATTGATCCAAGTGCCAAGGTTGTTCCATCTCCGGAGAACTTCATGGGTCTTGTGCTTATCTACAACGCTTTCAACAAGAAGATGCTTGCTGATGAGATTAGGAAAAAAGTTCCAGAAGCTGAGAAGATATATGTTGTTGAAAAGTGTTCAAAAGCAAACATAAACTCTATTGTTGATGCTGTTAAGAGTATTGCAAAAGATTTTGTGTTTCAAAACGAGAGCTTTGCTGTTAGAACAACTAGAAGAGGGAAACACAGCTTCACTAGTATAGATGTTAATGTTGCTGTTGGAGCAGCTGTAAAAGAGTTGACTGGTGCTAGAGTTGATTTGGAGAATCCTGACAAGGTCATAGCTATTCAGATAATAAAGGATGTTGCTCACATAAGCATTGTTTCTGGTGCTGAGTTCTACAAAAAGATGAGGCCATATAAATACCCAATGCATAAAATATTCAATAGATTTGTTGTTGCTCATGAGCCATATCTTGGACCACCAGATGCGGCATACACATTTGGTGCTAGAATAGGTAGAGAAGTTCAAACATATGAAGTTGGAGAACTTGTTGTTGCCCCGATAGGTTCTGTCGATGGCTATAGTCTATACAACTTTCTGAAGGGGTTATTCGAGGGTATTGAGTCTAGATACGAAGTTCAGAGAAAAAGCTATGGAAGAGAGGTGGCAAAGACAAAGGTTGTTGTTCAAGACATGTACCAGTTTGTTAGATCGAAAATAGGTGAACCACTAATAATTTTTGAGCCTGAGGGAGAACCAATATCAAGAGTTTCCAACGAGGTTTCTGAATTCATTTTAAGTTCTTTGAGAAGAGGCAGAAAAATCAATATTATGGTTGGTGCCAGAGAGGGTGTTCCAACAAGTCTTTTCAGATTTGCAAATTTTGTTCTTGATGTTGCTCCTGGAATAGTTATTTCAACAGATTACGCTCTTGCCTCAGCTTTAATAGCATTGACTACTGTGCTTCACGAAAAACTTGTTGGTGAAAAGGAGGAGAATTTATAGTTTGTTCAACATCTCCTCCAAAACCCTTTTAACTCTTTCCCTATCTGAATACCTCTTCACCTTCTCAATTGCATCTCTAAAGAGCTTTGCAATAGTGGTGTCCTGAAATAGGATTGAAAGAGCCCACTCAATAACATTTTCATCCATGTAAACCATCTTAGCTGTTACACCACCATCGATTATGATATTAACACCTGTAATCCACGAAGCCTCATCAGATGCAAGAAAAGCAACTAGTGCTGCAATATCCTCTGGCTTTCCAACTCTTCCAGCTGGATGCCAAAGATTATCCAAAGGTGTTAAAACCGATTCTCTTGGGGGTATTTGCCAATTTGATGTATCTACCCAACCTGGTGAAATAGATAAAACTCTTATTCCATACTTTGCAAGCGATATTGCAAGAGCATGTGTTAGAGCCACTAAGCCTCCTTTCGATGCTGAGTAAGGTTCTGTGTTTGGTTCTGATTGAAATGCTCTTGTAGATGCAATGTTTATTATTACACCACCACTTTTCTTCATATATCTAACAGCATGCTTTGTGCAAAGCCAAGCACCTGTTAAATTAACGTCTATAACTCTTCTCCACTCATCAATTGTCTGCTCCTCTATACTTTTTCCAGAAGAGCCTATTCCAGCATTGTTTACAAGAACATTTATTGCATTATACCTACTAAAAACAGTGTCCATGGCTTTGCTAACATCGTTCTCGCTAGCAACATCAGCATGTATGTAAGTAGCTTCTATGCCTCTAGCCCTTAGCTCCTCAATTCTGATACTTCCAGCACTATCATCAATATCGAGTATAGCAACTTTGCATCCCTCTAAACCAAGTCTATATGCTATAGCAGCACCTATACCCCTAGCACCACCAGTAACAACACAAACCCTATTCTCAAATCTACGCATTTTTTCCTACACCACCAACAGGTAGAGCATAGTGCAGCGGGGTTTCTTTATAAACTCTTCTCCACGCACTTAAATTGTATATGCATCCAGGATCCGGCCCCAGAGGATCACCAAAATAGGCATATGCTCTCGCTCTACAACCACCACAAACATTTCTATATGGGCACATTCCACAAAAGCCTTTTAGACTATTCCTATCTCTCAATAGATTCAGCAGCTCGCTTCTTCTCCAAATAACTTCAAATGGCTCTTTCCTTAAATCACCTACTGTAATTGGTAGAAAGACGCATGGTGTTACCTTCCCATCTGGTTGTATAGAGGCATATATTCTTCCAGCACCACAACCACCAATAAACTCAGCCAAGGCTGTTGTTACAGGGTCTCCTCTAGCTACAAAATGTGTTGGAGCAGCCTCTTTGCCGCTGCTAAGCTGTATAACAACTCTTCCATATTGTGGAGCTGTTGTGTATATCTCCATTTTTCTTCTGTGCATCTCTCTATATATTCTCCTCATAAACTCCTCTCTTTCGAATGGATCCAAATCAAGGTATTTGTTTTCAGAGCCTCTGCCAGTTGGTATGAAGTTGAAGAAAACAACTCTTTTAACACCAATGCTTTGAGCCAAATCAAGAATATCATCAACTTCATCAATGTTTTGCCTGGTTATTGTAACAGCCATTGCATGACTCAAACCAAGCTTAACAGCATTCTCCAAAGCCTTTACAGCTCTTTGCCAAGAACCCTCAACACCTCTAAACTCATCATGCTTACTTGGATAAGCAGAATCAACTGAAACCTCGACATAGTTTAAACCTGCTTCAACAGCTTTTTTAAGCTCATCGAAACTTGCAAACCTCCAGCCATTGGTAGCTATAGCAACATACATTTCCTTCTTAGCCAAAGCCTTGACAATGGTTAAATAGTCTGGATGAAGAGTTGGCTCTCCACCACTTAAAGCAACAGATGCAACACCACTATTCGCAAGCTCTTCCACAACACGAATTTTTTCACTAAGCGTTAACTCGTTTGGCAATGGATAATCAGCTCTTCTATAGCAATGCAAGCATCTGAAATTGCACATGTTTGTAAAATCCCAAACAATCATGAATGGTGCTACAAGCTTTTGAGGCACAGTAACACCATATATAGCTAAGCTCCTTAGAACAGATTCCACACCCCTCTTAACACCAGGAATTTTCAAAGCTTCTGAAAGCTCCTTATCATCACCATTAAGAAGCTTCACACCAGCTTTCACAACAAAATTGATTAACTCTATCAAAAACCTTATTTTTAGTGGACACGAAACCTCTGCTCCACTAATCTTTGTCAAGGCATAGTACAGAATTGACTTGTTAGCATCTTCACCATCTACTTTGCAACAAACATTTTTCGAAGCATATTTAAAGAAAGACCTAATGGCCTTGTTGCCAAGGAAAAACCTCATTGATGCAAGAAGTGATGAGACGCCACCTCTCCTCCCCATGCAACACACCATGTAATACCATGTGTTCACAACTCAAATGAAACAATAATCATTGTGCTAAATCATGTTAAGTAAAGAGATTTATATACAAACACTTCAACACTTACTTATAGACTGCAATAAAAAACCATATAAGCTTCACATGATACTCTTTACAAGGTCTTTGTGAAAAACTCTAGATAAATTTATAAAGATTCTCTAAGAAAGTTTTATGGTGGCTGAGACTCTGTGAAAATTCCTGATGTTGCTAAAATCATTATTAAGGGTTTTTATGACCAGGTTATGAACTGTGTTAAATATAATCTTCATTGTCTTGATCCACCATGTTTAACAGCTGGTATGCTTGACCAGTATGGAATTAGCAACTATTCTGCAAAAACAAGTTTTTGGAAAGCTGTAGATAACATCATTAGTAAGTATAACGGGGTTGAGATATTTCGTAGTAGGTTTGGATCTTTTAAGCTTGTTTTTTATCATAACATAGAGGAGATTTATAGAATTGAAAACTCGAACATATATGTCGATGTACTTGATTGTGATATTGTTGAATGTGATATTACACCTAGAAGTCACGTGCTTAGAATTTATCTTGAGGGTGAGTATAGCAATAGAGTTGTTCTAAGAATCAATGTTGTAACACTAGCAAAGCTTGCAGTATTCGAGAATCCATATTTCAAAGATTGTCTAGAGCTTTTTGCAATAGATCCATTCTCCCTAAGTTCAATAATCTCATTAACAAAGTGCATAGCTGTTACGCTCCATAGGCATCAGAGCATATTTAGTATTCTCTTCAATAGAAAACCGAAAGATGTTGTTGACATTGTTAAGCGCTCACCACTAATTAAAAAGTTTGTTGATGTTCATACAGTATTTGGGGAAGGTTTGCAGCAATCATCAAAGCATTGAATGCATGCAAAAAATTTTTAATGTATCTTATTAAAAATTTTGCTATGAAATTAATTTGTTGTGGTGAATGTTATGGGCGAAGCAAAGTCTGATGCTTATGCAATTAGCATAACACCTGACCTGGCTTTGGACTTTGGATATACATATGCTGGTGGCCTAGGTGTTTTGGAGGGTGACAAGTTCTATGCTGCTGGGAAAATGGGGATAAAGTACATTGCTCTTTGTTTGCTTTATAGAAATGGCTATGTTGATTATGATTTTGATTCTGAGGGTAATCCGAAGCCCAGGCCGCAGCCACAACCTCAGGAGTTTCTCAATATACTTAAACCTAGTGATAAGTTTGTTATAAAGCTCAGAAATAGTGATGTTGTTGTAGAAGCTCTTGAGCATCAGTTTGGCACTGCAAAAACTGTTTTCTTTAATGTTGTTGAGCCTGCCTGGGCTAGTAAAATAGTTGATAGAATATATATTGAGGATTCAATAGAGGAAAAATTCTATAAGTACACTGTTTTGGCAAAGGCTGCTGCAGAATATGTTAGAAGAAGTATTGGGTTGGAGGATATAGCATACATCGATTTGCAAGAAGCATACACAGCTCTTTTGCCATTGCAGCTGAGAATCCCTGGAAGATATAGAATGGTTATTCACACAGCTGGTATTTGGGGTCATCCATCATTTCCAAGAGACTTGATTTCTTTGGAGTATGGATACAGGTTTATACAGCCAGAAGTTTACTTAACTGAGATAGGTCTTGCTGTAGCAGAGCAAGTGTTTGCTGTATCAGCTAAGCACTACGATGTTTTACTTAAAATATTTCCTCACTTCAACGACAAGCTTAGCTATATAACAAATGGTGTTAATGTTGATAGATGGATGCATGAAGAGTTGAAGAAATCCTATGAAGCAACATCAATAACATTAGATACTTTTGTAAGAATCAGAGAGAGGATAAAAAGCAGATTTGAATCATTTCTACAAGAATATAAGAAAGATGTTGTAATCGATAACAAATTTATTGTTGTTTGGGCTAGGAGAATAACAGAGTATAAAAGGCCTTGGATGGTTATAAAGCTTGTTAGAGAACTTAAGGATTTGCCAATACTTTTTGTTCTTGGCGGAAAAGCCCATCCCTATGACCATGTCGGTCTTGAATATATGAAGCTTTTCAAAAAACTTCACAACGAGCTTCCAAATGTTGTTTACATACATGATTATGATGTTAGAAAAGCAAAAACTGTTTTATCTTCTGGAGACCTATTGCTCTTCACACCATTCTCTGGTCTTGAGGCATGTGGCACCAGCTTCATGAAGGCTGCAATTAATGGTGTGCCAACTCTTGCCTCTAGAGATGGAGGTGTGCTAGAGCTCATTGTTGATAATGTTAATGGGTGGCTTTTTGGAGAGGATATTAGAGAGCCTATAGATGTTTATAGCCAAAGAGCTGGGGAAATAAATGAGAAAGAATATGCTGAGCTAAAGGCAAGGCTTATTCAAATATATAATCTCTATAGAAATGATCCTGAAAGATACTATAGCATAGCATTATCAGCATTTAGATCGTTCATACCTAGAGCAAGTATGCAAAGAGTTTTGAGGGAATACTACCCAGATTTGATTAAAGCACCAACAATTTAATCTCTATACTTATGTAAAAATAAAATTAAGTTTAACTTTTAGCTGAAGTGCTTTGCCATTTCCTCATTTCCAGGCATTTTCAAAATAGCATCAATAACATCATTAACTTGCTGAACACTCTTAGTTCTAACATCGACTATCAACCAGTTGAACAAAGCGTCTCTACCACCCTCGAGAAATGCTTGCAAAGCCCATTCAGCTCTCATAAGTCTATGCATCAGTACAAAGCGCAGAATTTTTGGTGGTATTGGCTCAACTGGTTTTGGATGAATACCCTTTCCATCAACTTTAACAGGTACTTCAACAGCTATGTTATTTGGAAGCTCTGGCAATGCACCATTATTCATTATGTTAACGTATAGTGGTGCCTTTAATGGTTTGTCAGCTGGTGTTGGAAGCTCGTAGGAGTCTATAGACTTGTTGTTGTAGAGAGCATCCATTAGTGGTACCAGCAGTTCTCCACTTGGTCTTGGAGGCTCTCTTTGAACCAAAGGTGTTGACGTGTCAAACACCACCCTTGCCATTTCACTGATTATTCTTCTGACATTCAAGAATCTTATTGCGTTTCCTATTTCAGAATCTGGTCCTCCGTATGGCCCATACCAATACTTCTTGGTTTGCAAATCCCAGTGGTATTTCCATGTGCCACCTCTTACACTATCTCCTATTGGTAGATAGCCATATGTTTTATACATGTCTATTGCAGCAGGGGCTAAGTCAACATCCCATGGATTGTGTGTGTACTCTCTCCAAACACTCCAGTACTTCTCAGCATCCTCCTTTATCCACTCATCTACATATCTATAAGCATTTTCTCCCATATATCTGAACTTTGTAAGCCATATAACGTGGTTAAAGCCTTTCATCTCAAACTCTAGCTCGTCAAAGTTTATTAGGGATAGCAATGCTTTTGTGCATTCTGGGTGGTGCATGGCACAAAGAGCTGTTATGTCTTTGCCCAGCTTCTCTTTGGAGAGTCTCATAGCAAGAATCTCCAAAGCTGCTCTAAAACCTAGAAAGCCATGGCATATGCCAGCAACCTTAACCTTGGTTTCTCTACCAATAAGTGTTGTTAGCTCAAGTACAGGGTTAGCCACTATGAAGAACCATGCGTTTGGAGCTAGCTCCTCTATATCTCTTGCAATTTCTAAATGCACTTTGAATTGGTGATAACCCCAAATTGTGTGGTAGTCTCCAACATAGTTCCACTCAACAGAGTTTATACCATATTTATAGCCATGTCTCTCAGATATTTCCCTCATGGTCTCGTAGTATGTGTATCCCTTGGCCAAAACAGTTGATATAACAAAATCAGCATTTTTTATAGCCTCTTTCCTATCCTTAGTTGCAAAAACCTTTGTGGGAAGCTTCAACTCCTCAACATACCTCTTAGCAAAAGTGCCTATAATGCTTAGTCTATAATCATCTATATCCATTAGCCATATCTCAGAGTTTTGCAAATCCTTATTGAGGAATATATCTATAAGTATTCTACTTGTCCACCTCGCACTACCAGCACCAATAAAAGCTATTTTAGGGCCTTTAACCATGTGATTCAACACCAAGTGTTGGCTAAGACTAGGGAACATTTAAAAACTTTTAGTATTCAAAACACATTAAGTTAAAGTATTGATGCAGCAATTTTTGAAGAAACAAGGTTTTGTACTTAAAAACGATTTTAAATTTCTCTATCCAACAATTTTTCTATGGACACCAACTCTAGCTGTGTGAAGAAAGCATGTTGAGTATTCCAGATGTTGATGGGGTGTATGTTTACAGGGGTGGGAGCTGGGAAAGAATTGTTTTTGAAGGACCCTATGTGCCAAGTGCTGATGGTATCTATATTATCTACTTTAGGAATAGGTCGTGCCCTGGATGCAAAGGTTTTGACAAGCTTTGGAATAGATTTGTTGCTGAAAACGGAAATGGGTTTAAAGAAGCTGTTTTGGTTCAATGCACAAACTTCTTCTTTGAATGCAGTTCACAAGAAGCTGCAGACACATTTATTTTCTACCTAGTTTTTGCAACACCACAACTTGTTGTTGTTGTGATTGAGAATGGTGTTCCCGTTTACATTGAGAGAGAGGTTTATTTCCCAGATCTAGACTCTTTAAAGAACTTTGTTTTTGGTGTTAATGAGAGGAGGAAGAGAGTTTCTGAGGAAAGTACTGAGGAAAGTGAAGAGGAGGGGATATACATAGATCTAAACAGCAAGAACTGGAAAGATGTTGTGAATAAGATAAAATCAATTGTTTTAGAGGGGAGAAACCTCAAAGAAATTTGCGATGAGGAAGGCTGTAAAGTGGTTATTGAATAACCTCAAATTACATTTATTGTATTCTAATTGTTTAATGCATCATAACATTGAATTGATTGAAATACAAAAGCTTTTAAGCTAGTCAAAAAATGTGCATTGTGTAACAGCCTTGGTATAGCATTTTGAATAGGGTGTTGCCAGGGTTTTTGTTAAGAGAGTTGAATTTGATTAAAAGTTTCACAGCTTTTTAGATAATTAATTGTAGCACCAGAAACACTTATTATACCAGCCATAAACAGTTTGTTTTTGTGGCGATGCAGATTGGCTATAGCTGTTGTTGGTAGTATTCACGCAGATTTCTATGTGAAAACAAAGAGGTTTCCGCAACCAGATGAAACTGTTATTGGTAGTGACTTTGCTATTTTTCCTGGTGGTAAAGGGGCTAATCAAGCTGTTGGCTGTGCTCGCTTAGGTGTTGAAACATATATGATTGGTGCTATTGGAAATGACTACATAGGCTCTTTGCTTGTTGAAAATCTTGCTAGAAATGGTGTTAGAGTTGATTATGTTTATAAAGCTAGTTGCAATAGTGGTGTTGCTTTCATAATTTTAAATGAGGAAACTGGGGAGAACATGATAATTGTTTCGCCTGGTGCTGACAATGCTCTTACCCCAGAGTATGTGGAAAATTCTTTGAGGCAGTTAAGCAACAAGGTAAAAATTGTTTTGACTCAGCTTGAAACACCTTTAGAAACTGTTTACAGGTCTATTGAAGTTGCCAAGAAAATGAATATGATCACTATTTTGAATCCTGCACCAGCAAGAGAGTTAGATAACTCCATATACAAATTCATCGATGTTATTGTTCCAAATAGAGTTGAGCTTCAACAACTCACGGGTGTGGAGGTGAATAGTATTGAAAGTGTTTTCAAAGCTGGTGAAAAGCTTTTGGATCATGGAGTAAAAGCTGTTGTTGCAACACTTGGCTCAAAAGGAGCTGCTATAACAACGCCATGGCTTAGAGCAATAGTCAAAGCATTTCCTGTTCAAGTAGTTGACACAACAGGTGCTGGAGACGCTTTTATGGCTGGTCTTGCAGTAGCTCTTCTACAAAACATGGACATTGTTGAAGCAGTTAAATTCGCTAATGCAACAGCCGCTTTGAAAATAACTCGCATGGGCGCTCAAAGCATGCCAACAAGAAGCGAGGTTGAGAATCTTATAAGCAAATACGATGGGAGATTACTTGTTGAGTTAGTTAAACAGTAAATTCACCTTTTTGCAAAACCATGTTTTGAATAAGCTTTTTTAGTTTTTCAAAGCCAAAAATTCTTCGGTAATTCAAATTAATTGAAACAAGAGATATTCTACTTAGAATATGCAAACCTGTTGGGACCAGGGTTAGAGGAGTTGTTGTTTACTATCACTGGGAAGGTTTTGTTTCTGGAGATATTGAGAAGTCTGATGCTAAGTGCAGATTTATTAACAGCAACTGTGGCTGCACAATGGTTTCCATTGACTATAGATTGATGCCAAAGCACAGGTTTCCAGCTGCTGTAGTAGACTCTTTCGATGCTCTCAAGTGGGTTTATGACCATGCCTAGGAGCTTAGCAAAAACAAGAACAATGTATGTGTAATTGGTATTAGTGCAAGTGGCAATTTAGCAGCTATTGCAACTATTTTGGCTAGAGACGATAGGATAAAGCTAAAGTGCCAAACACTTGTGTTGCCTGTTATAGGCTTTGACCCATACTCAGCTTGAAAGAGACTTTCAACCCATTGTTCACACCAACACCATCAAATCTTGAAAACCCCCACAAGCACTGGTAATAACAGCTAAAAAAGATGCTTTGAGAGATCAGGAAGAGGCATATGCTAAGAGATTGAAAGACTTTAGGCTGAATCCTTTTTCATGTCAATAAAAATCTTCTTATATTTGTTTACATTGGTTAAGAATGATCTCTCTCACTGATGTGGGCTACGCCCAAAGGGAGTGGGAGTAATTTGGAGATGTGAGTCTTGTGCCGTTGGGCTCTAAAGAGTTTCATGACCCACTTACCAAGCTTAGCAGTAAGTGGTTAAGGGTTAAGTCTCTACACTTGATCATGAATAAACACAAAATGATTGAAATGAAAGTGTAGAGACAAACAGTACCAGTAATCTCGATTAGACTAAATGGAATTGGGTACATGCTTAATGAGGGACATGAAAAATTCGTTAATCTCATAGTGGCAACATTTCTAAGAGAAGTGCTATCAACATAAACAAAGGAATTTGATAAGTATTTACATCTTGTACACATCTCCACACATCTACACAAACTTTTTATAAACCCAACTCTTTTTGGGAAACTCGATGGAGAAGCTTTTGAAGATTTATAGACAAGGTGATTTGCTGCTTATCGAGGATTTTGCTCAGCTATCTGAAAACACAAAAGTTGGCAATGCCCTTGTTGTTGAGTCGGAAACTGGTAACAAACATGTTTTGATGGGATCTGTTCACAATTTGCATGGCCAGCTATATGTTGTTGTTGAAAAACCTACTCCATTGACTCATCCGCAACACCCACAGCTGGTAATCGAACCTGGTATTTACAGAGTTGAGTTTGTTAGGGACTATGCTTTGAGAAGAGCTGTTGACTAGTCAAAAAACCAGTTGTGTTTAGCATGTTTTGTCATCTTGGGTTGGGGAAAGCGTATAGAAGATCATACGAATTTTTTCTATTCAACAAAATAACAAGTTCTGCAGCTAGAAAAGGTGGTTTCAATGGTTTTAGTGTTTATGGGTTTCTTGGTTATCCATACAGGGTTTTAGTCGAGTTGTTTAGAGGTTTTGTTGTTAATAGCTATAGATATGGTGGTAGAGAGTATTATGTGTTTCCAGAAGAGTTTTGCGATTTATTCAAACTTGTTGCTAGACTCATAAACAATCTCTATAGATTCTATGGCAAAGATGTTAACATGGTGTTTAAGCATATTGAGAATCTCCTTCAAAAATGTGACAATGTTGAGAATTGTCTGAGTGTTTTGAGCGAGGAGGTTTCGAGGGTAGAGAGAATTCTTGTTGAAAGGTCATTAAGAGGTAGAAAGGCTTTGACAACAAGATTTGAGAAAAGTTTTGAGAGGTGTAGAAGCATTGTTTATAGGTATTTCCCTGGTTTCATAAACCCCCACATCCACATCTACAGCTCTGTTAACGATTTGGAGAATTTTCTTGGGAAACTACTTGGATTTGAAAGAGCTAGGAGATACTCAGAGTTTATAGCTTATCACTCACCAACGCTTATAGCATCAAATGATTTGGTTCTTGTTGCTAGAGAGCATGAGTTAAATGGCTTTAGAATATTTGTTGATGATTGTAGCGAAACAAATTCATATGCTATTCTAAAAGTTGTTGGTGCTTCAACAGCCAATGGCTATATACAAAAGGTTTACTGGGTTGCTATACTGGGGATAGATAAATACACAAAGCAACTGTTTCTACACTACATACCTCCAACGCTACTGCTTAGAAAAGCTGAGATTTGCAGAATGTGGCTACTTGGACTCGTGGACGATTTTGGTAGGTGGAGATACCACAGCTATAAACTTGTCGAGGTTTAACACATGCAATGGAGTTGAAGGTGTTAAACCAAAACACGAAAGTTTTTTAGCTAAATAAATCAATATGATTAAGCTGTAGGCGGCTTAGCATGGTTGATGCACTATCCATACTATCTGCTATTGGTAGTCTCGGAGCTCTGGCTTCAGTTATTAGCGTTGCTTATTGGCTTGGCAAAAAGTTTTCTGAAATAGATGCAAAGTTTAAGTTAATAGATGAGAGGTTTAAGCGAATAGATGAAAGATTTGAGAGACTTGGCAATGCTTTCACATCTTATCAGGAATTCCTCATAGAGTTTCTCTCGAGAGAGGGTGTTATTAAGAGTGGTGATAAAGAGCTTCTAATCAACGAAGCTAGAAGAGTTATGAGACTTGCTTTGGCAAATCCAATGACAAAAGAGGAGTTGGAAAAGCTGAGGGAGTATCTAGATAAAAGCGAAAAAGATGAGCTAACACCTGAAGAAGCTGATGAGTTTCTTGAGCTAGCAAGAAAATTTGCGTGGGAGTATGGAAATAGGCCAGAGGCTTGGAAGCTACACATATATGCAACAATAACAAGAGCACTTGTGAAAAAGAAGTGGGCTGAGAAGAAAGAGCGAGAAGTACAAGCATCAACACAGAAACAACAGTGAATATCTAAACCAAGTCCCAACTTTGAAAGCATGTGTTTGCCGCAAGTTGGTATGAACATGATTATTAACTTCTCCACCTAGACACTGTCTTCAACGCAAAATCATTTCACAATGGGGAGAGGTTAGACTTTGTTTCGCTGGGCATCAAGGTTAATAAGAGTTTGCTTCAAGATATTCTCTAGGCTGATTGTTTGTGAGCTTTGATGAGGCAGAGGTGTTGAGGATAGGTCATAGCAGTATTTAAAATAATACTTTATAAATTGTTTTACACAGTTTATTATAGAGCAAGGTGTAACACTTGAGAATTTCTATTGATGCTGCTGATATAATATTTTATCAGGATCTTGTTAAGAAACAAATTGATGAATTGAAGTCTTCCAAGAGTCAGGAAGTTTTAAGGTACAAGCTTTTTTGTTTTGATTCTTCCTGCAATGAAAAGATGCCGCTTTCACGTGGTGAAGGTTATGAATATGTTGTTGAAAGAATTGATGATGTAGATAAAAATCAATTGAATAAATTAATCAGTAATGGTGTTTTGATAAAATTAGGTAAAATCAAAAATTCTGATATTTATACAACACTTCATGGCGATTTAGTGTTTAGAGTTTTGAGAGGAAGGGCTTACGAAGATAATTTGAATAATAGATGGGTCGGATATTTTGATATTGACATTGAAGAAGAGTATATGCCTAATTTCAACGCCTATGAAGTATCAAAAATGACAACGATCCTAGAAAAATTCTTTATCGAGAATGGTGTTGACGCTAAATTGGCGAAAATTTTTTGTAAAGCCATTATAGAGGGTTTGCAGAGAAGTGGCTATTCATCTCTAGCTATTTGGCAAGTTGAAGCCATAAAAAATATCTTATTTTCATTGAAAAACAAAAACTACTATGTTGTTACAGCTCCAGCTGCTGCTGGTAAAACAATTGTTTTTCAGGTAATTGCCATAGCACAAGCACTTTTGTCAAAATATCATGAACAGAGGTATGGCAGTGACAACAAGGTTCTAATTGTTTATCCAAGAAAAGCTCTTCAGAAACAGCAATTAGAGAGATTATTGAGGATGTTGTATCATGTAAATAGTGTTTTGAAAAAAGAGAAAGAAATGAGTAATTATATAGTAACTGTAGCTATAGATAGAGGAGTGCAGGGTAAAGTTGAGGAAAGGATTAAAGATCTTGAAATACCATGTCCATCAAATAGCAATACTACAATCCATGTCATTTACGAAAATCAAAAAGCAGCAAAATATATTTGTGGCAAAGATGGTGAGGAACTAGACTTTTTGGTTGGATTCGTTATAACATCGAAGGATAGAGATCTTGTAGCGAAAAAGGATCCGGATATATTAATTACAAATCCCTGGACTATAAAAGAAAGATTATTGTCACCAAAAGGTATATACAGATCTCTATACAGGAACAGAGGTTTAATAGTGTTAGATGAAGCACATGTATACATGAATGTTAACTATATAGATTTAATTAGTATATTCAGGCTTTTGCTGCATCTGCGCAAGCAAGAAGGTAAAGAATGCAAGTTTATATCACTATCAGCTACAATATCATTAGATGATGCTAGAGACTTATTGTCTTGGATTCTTGGTGTCAACAAGAACATTGTGTCGCATTTAGATTATGAGGAGTTGGAGCCAAGGAAACAAGAATTTCGAAAACTAAAAATAATAGTTACTTTACTTCCCTATAGACTCACCATTGAAACACTATTACAAGGAATATTACAGGTGCTGCTTGCAGCACAAATAAATAGAGAATTCAAGTCAATAGTATTTGTAGATAGTGTAAGTGAGGCTAGTACAGTACACGACTATCTAAAAACAATTGTGTATTATAGAGAAGGTGTTGAAATATGTGATCACATATCAAAAATACCTTGCAAAAACAATCAACTAGTGAAACTACAACCTAGAAACTCTTTAGAAGGGATTTGGGATGACTATAGCTGGGCTCATCTATTAGACATAAAGAATATGAATACAATAGGAGATTTGCTAAACAAGATAAAATCAACTTTTGAAAGTATAAGGCTTCACCATGGCGGATTAGAAGAAAGAGAGAGACATGAAATAGAGAAGGGGTTTGTCCAGGGAAAATATAAACTGTTGATATCCACATCAACATTAGACCTTGGGATGGACTATGAAGATGTTGCATTTATTGTACAGTACAAGGATCCAATAAGCGATGAAGCCCTGGAACAAAGAGTTGGCAGGGCTGGTAGAAAGGAAAATACATATAGAATATCATTGGCATTCTACATACCAACATTAACACCAGCATTAATTCAAAGAATATATGATAGCAGTTCAAAAGATATAAGGGTGAGTAGTGTCTTACCTGATACTTCAATACTAAAACTAGCTTTATTATACAATACAATAGAGTATGAGGTCATTAATACGCTAGAAGATTTTATTAAAGGAAACATTAAAAGAAAAATAACATTACACAAAATTGAAGAAATTATTAACAATATTTTAAGTAGTAAATTTAATGAATATGCATTTCTAAATTTAATCAAGAACTTGGAAATACCTGAAGATATCATATCTATTCATCCACTATATTATCAACAGCTACAAATAATGTTTAAGAATAGAACTAATATTATAAAAGAATGGAATAAATTAAGAAAATTTTTAAACAACACAATAGATCAATATAAAAGAAAAGGAATGAAAGATAGAATATTTAATAATTATTTCCAAGAGTTAAAAGAATTGGTGAAGGAGCTTAAACTAAGTGATAAAATTAAAGATGAAGAAATGAAGAAACTTGCTGAAAAATATTTAAATAAAACAATCAAAGATTTAAGAAAGGAAATAATTAAAAAATTGAAAGAAATAAACGATGTTTTTAACAGAATTGAAACTATGTTTCCTCTAATAAATAGTCCTGACAGTCTTAAGATTTTTTCAAACCATATTTATCAAAGAATCGATAGCATATTAAGTGAGAAAAATACTGATAATACTTGCAATTATTTTAAAAATTATTTTAGATATTATATTATGATTATTGCTCAACAAAGTCAACAAACTAAACTGGAAGAAATGTTAGAAAATGATCAAAATTGTATGAAGTGCATAAGTGATAAAATATATAACAAAGAAATAATCAATATAAAGAATGAAGTTTTGAAGTATATCAACTCTTTGATAAATATTTCTGAAAAAGTCCCACTAATATTAGCTGCAATAAGTTATTATAGAAAAATAAAATCTGAGAACTATGAAAATTGTAGAGAAATATCATCTTTAGAAAAATTTAGGCGTTGCTGGTACAATGTTTTAAAGGAAAATTTGATGAATAAGCTATCAATGATAATACCCATTAGCTTTGCACAGAGAAATATTGATAGCGTAAGATTGGGTGATTAAATGGAGGACAAACTTTCTTATGAACGAAGAGGCTTAGAGGCTCTGTATGCATTTACACCATTTAAAATAGTGTATAAGCATAGAGATGAGTCGAGAGGTAAGACTGATGCTTATGTTCTCGTGATTCTACCGCCTAAAAGATATTATACGTTATATGTTGAAGATTTTAAAGAAGTTGAAAATCTCAATATAGAGAATATCATTAGAAGTTTTAAGAAAGAAAATTATGATCTTTGGAAAAAATTGTGGCAAAATAGGTTTAAACGCAGACATCCAATCCAAATAGAAAACATTAAAATATATGAATATGAAAGCTGGCCCTCATTACATTTCAAAGAGTCTAAAAGCCCTTATGTATTAATTATTGATGAAGTACTGTATAATGTTTTTAATGGTTCGATACCTATAGAAGACGAAAGAGTAAAAAGAATTTTCAACTCCAGATATAAATATAGAAGATTTCTGCTTGCTGAATATAATTTCAATTCTCTTTCTAATCCTTTTTTCTGTAGTCGAGGCTATGTCTTAATTACGCATAGACAAAAATGCCCAGTAAAGAATATATGTCCCTATGGTAGAGAAGGTCGATGCAATGGTTCGTTACTTAGAATTGGAGAAACCTATACAGGTCTTTACAAGGTCTTTCCACAAGTTAAAGTTAAAATTTTATCTCCTATGGAAATAGCTTCAAAGATGCAGCTTCACATATGGCTATTTTCAATACGTTACAATTGGTATCCTCTGCTAAATGTCTACTTTGCTAATAGAGTATCGCTATTAGCATTTTATGAAGGAATTGTTTTTCAACCAAAGAAAAGCTTTTTACAACATTATCTAATAAAGTTTGGTCGTACACCAGGAGTTAGGATTATTGATACCGATGCCCTCATTTTAGAATTCGATGTTGAAACTCTTGATAAAGTTGTTAATGAACTTCTCCAAAAAGATTATAGTTGGCCTAAATTTAAGAAGAGCCTTCTCAGTAAAAGCGATTTATGTAGTGAGAAGTCTTGTGAGAAATCACCAAAGATTTTAAGACCGTGGAGATTCTTAGAGGAGGAGCTGAGAAGTGGATTTGATAATGAGAAAAACTTGAATAGGGTCTTTAATGATTTAATTGGTTCTGCAACATCATCGCTTAATGAACAAGATAAGCAATATTATAGATTCATAATTGTGCATACAATAGCTCATAACGTTTTGTTGTCGCTGTGGAGAGAACTTGGTTTAAGCGAAGCTCATTTGCGATACAAAATTGATTCTGAAAATGGTCGTTGGGCTATATACATATATGAGGCTGTGTCTGGTGGTTTAGGGTATTTAAGGCTCTTAGCTTTTAATAGAAAGTCTAAGCTTTATGAAATAATTGAGAAAAGCATTTATGAGTCTCCTCCAGAAGAATTTGCTGAGCGGTATTGTAGTTGTACAATAAGAGACGAGGATATAGATACAATACAGAACATGTTAAGTGACTTAAGAAGGAAATGCGGAGAAAATGATGATGATTGTATAAAGGCTGTGAATAAGTTGCAAAAATTTGTGAATTCCATATATAGTATAATGTACAAGAAATTTAATGTGACTTTGCATCCATACACAATTACGTATATTTTAAATAGGATTGTTCCTGGTAGGTTAAGTGAGTTGTTTAGCAATGTTGTTGAGAGTATCCTATCTCTTTTCCTACCTTTTGATGGTAGCATCTATTGTGGTTTTATAGAGGAGGGGTGCTCTCTAGGTCCATTTCTAGAGCCATTATCAATAAGCTATACTGTGATGAAGCATATAGCTGATAATGGTAAGCAGTATACTCCATACCCGCATGCTGATAAAATTGTTGTGCCATGGATGAAGCTAGCCAAGAACAAGCTAAAAATCATGACATCAAATATATCATTAAATGAAAATCATAAGGTTTACAAAACCATTAAGAGTTTGTGTGAACGTAGTGGCAAGGTATATATTTTGTTGGGGAAGAACGCTGTGGATGATGAAGCATCGAAAAAGACTGCTGAAATGTTTTTGAAGAATCTTGGCAAATGTGTTGAGATTAGATTGCACCCACAGCTTCATGCAAAGGCTGTGATAATAGATGATGTTGCTGTTGTTGAAGGCTCTTTTAACTTAACGATATCGGGTTTGTCAAAAAACATAGAGTTTGCAAATATCTTGTTGAAACCTGATGAAGTTAAGAGGAGAGTTGAGGATTTTGATAAGTTGTGGAATGAAAGTAAAGAGTATTTTAAAAACTTGTAATTATAATGGTGGATTTTGTTGCAGGTTGTTGCTAGGTACTGGGGTAGAAAGCCAGTTGAATTGGTAAAGCCTTTAATTGAGGATTTGGAAGGTGTTGTTGTTGATCCTTTTGGTGGTTCTGGAAGCATAGTTTATGCTGCTCTGGAATTGGGTAAAAAGGGTGTTTACATAGATTTGAATCCTTATGCATGGCTTGTGGCACATGTTTTCATAGCTAAGGCAGATCATAAAAAGTTTATTGAAGCAGCTTCGCATGTTGTTGATAAAGCTTATGAGTTGTTGTCAAGCTCTTCATCTGCAAAGCTCAAGGGAGATTATTTAAGGTATGGTGATAGACCATTTCTAAAGCGCAGAAATTTTGATAGGGTAAGCGATTTCTTTTCTGCTGAAAATCGTAAGAAGCTTAGATCAATTCTTAGAGCGATAGACTCTATCGATACTGATGCCAACACCAAGCTTGCTCTATATCTCGCTTTTTGCAACACCTTATATCCATCATCGCTGATGAAGAGATGTGGTGCTGGCTCATGGGGAGTTCCAAGTTATTGGGCTCCAGAGAAAAGCTGTCCGGAGGATCCATTCAATGTCTTTGTTAGAGTTATTAGAAACATGCTTGACTTTTTCTCAAAACACAAACATTATAAAGTAGCATATAATCTAAATAGTCTTGATACTGCAGATGCTGTTTTGCTTCTAGAAGATGGCATTAGCTTTAACAAGTATAGAAGTAGTTGGGCTTTGGTCACAGATCCTCCACATGTAGATGAGGTTCAGTACATGGAGCTATCATTTTTCTACTGGGCATGGCTAAAAAAATCAAACTTTAGAAGTATAGTGAGAAAAGTTCTTGGTAAATACCCAAGGTATTGGTTCTCAAAAGAACTAACAGTGAATCCAAATAGAAACCAGACATTGGATAGCTACATAGCGAAACTATTCAGATTCATGACAAAAACACGTAAGGTGAAGAGCAAGGTATTGATAATGCATGAAGAAAGGGAATATGTATTAAACAAGGTAATAGAGTTAGCAAAAAGTATATGGGGGAAAATCAAGGTTGAATATATTGAAATAAATGAACAAAGAAACATAGGGCCAAGAGGAGGAAGAACATATACCATAATAAAAGCATAGCTTCATTGCTTAACTCTTCAAAATAAAGATGTCACGCTTTCTCATTAATCTCTGTATAGTGTTATCATCTCTTAACAAATTTATTAAAGCTTTAAGAAAAAATTGAAAGCTTATTCACAAACCTCTGTGGTATGTACAATGTGTAAAATGCATCATATTTCCATTTACAAAGCTGTGAATCAAATCTCCTGCTGTGGAAATGCATGTGAAGTTTTGCATATTACTCTTAGCTTTGTACACTTCTATTAGTTATCTTCTCGAATATTGCCATCATTTGCTGTGGTGCTTCTGTGTGTATGGGTATTAGCTTCTTTGGTTTGACTATGTTTATAAGATCTTGGAAGTTGTGTTGGTGGTAGTGACCAGAGAGTCTCACTCTGTAAACGTCGAAGCCAAGTAGCTTAAGCCACTTGGTTACCACACGCTCCTCAACCTCCTTTGGTGTTTCGCGCGGTTCTGGATCTGTTAGAAGTGCTACTGCTTTTGGTATGGAAATTTCTTCTGTCCACAGCCTCAGCTTTCTAAGAATTTCGAGAAGGTTAATCAGATCCACAACCAGTATGTATTCCCGTGGATTTTTAAGCACATCGTGTATTATGCTTGCAAAGTCTAGTGGTGTTGGCGGTGGTGTTTCCAGTTCTGATGCCACAAACATATTGCTTATATCCATGTTGATGAAGTCTCTCAGGTATTTGAGAATCCAGTAAATTCTTTTAGAGGCTACAACAACTCTTCTTCCAAATGTTTGTGAGTAGCTATAGATAAATGTGAAAAGCTCTAAATCCAAAGGATCTATAGATACTGCCACCAAGTCGTAGAGTAGAAGAGTTGTTGCAAAAATGTCTTGAAGTATTTGAACTGTTACTGGAAAATTCTCTATCTCAAACCCAAAGTTTGTCCCCTCAACAATGGCTATATCAACATGCCCCAAACCAAGCTTCTCGAGATACTCTCCAAGATTATGTTGAAATAGGTTTGTTGGAGACTCAAGCCTTAAATCACCACTATAGAATATTGTGACGCTCTTCCCAAAGTATATGTAAGCTGTTGATGGATATGCACTATGGTGCACAGGTACAGCTGCCACACCTCTGCCATCAGCCTCAAGCTTCTTTGCAGAAACAATTTTGCTGCTGTATTGTGGCGGTACATAGCTAAGCCATGATGTGCTAGTTTTATACCAATCAGCAACAGTCATTTGAAGAACCTCTGGCTCAGGAAAAACTATTTCCACATCGCTTGGAACCCCAGATAAGAGGCCTAGGTGATCCAAATGAGTATGAGATATGTAAAGAGCTTCAGCACCCTCAAAAACACTTGGATCTGGAACAGCGTTAATAGATCTCAACTCGGAAATCCCAAGAGGCTCAACTCTACCGCCATAGAATTGACGAAGAACTGTGTAGCGAATGCCTTGATCAAACACAATCTTTTTATCACCATCCTTCACAACTATGCAGTTACCCCCAACCTCATTCCAACCACCATAAATCTCAATAACAGTATCGCCAATCTCAAATCTCTTGAGAGGCAGCAACCCCTCTCAACCCAAGCAAAACATATCTCTTATATCCCACAGTAATCCAGCGAGCATTTTTCACTGGATTTCTTATTGCTATCAACTGTGGCTTGGAGCCAATGTTGTATACTATGTATAGCCAGTAGCTATCCCCAAGCCTCTTAGCGTACTCAAACTCTGTCTCTGTAAGCTCAACAACTATATCACTTTCATACCTTCCCTTAACCTCTATATACCTAACCTCACCAGTTCTCGGATCAGTACTAAGAATATCGTAGTGCTCATACATACTCACATCCCTTGGCTCGCGACCCTGCATCTTTTCATACTTCATGGCAATATCCATAGCCATTTTCTCAACAGTTTCAATAGTTATTGGCGGTGGAGCAACCCCACCACTTTTCTCACTACACACAACAACTATTCTCCCAATTTGCTCTATTCTTGGATTTCTAAGATCCCTAGAAATATCTCTTGGCATCCAAACACCATGTTTTTCTGCAAACCTATTCTCAGTTTTTGCTACATAATCCATAAACTGCTTCAAAATTGTTTTAGCCAAATCCTTATACTCGGAATAAAGACGAGAAATTACCTGGTCTCCCCCATAACTCCATTCCTCATGAGCTACAGCAAACGCATTAGCTATAAGCTTTGAAAACACTTCGATTAATTTAGATCCCCTCAACACATCTATTTTTCCACTTCTATACCTAGCAACTCCAGCAACATCACTATAGAATGGTCTGTCATCAAAACTTAGCACAACCTTATAAAGACTTAGCTCCTCCACATCCAAATTATTACAGTATCGAGAAATTAAAGTAATTTTTCCATGTTCACTCCAATTCCCAAGCTTTTCACTAATTAAGCTTAGCATAGCTCTATACAGAGATGCTGTATCAGATTTTTCATATATGTGCGAATCCACATACACCTTACCTTTCTCAACCTTTACATTATATCCACTTATTTCAAAAAGTGATTGAAAAAGCTTAAAAATAGCCTCCTCAGCTTCCTTGCAACATAAACCACCAAGAACACTGTTTCTCAATTTTTCATCAATTTTAACTTCCTTCAAACCCTCTTCTTCTTGCATTTTCTCTACATACTTCTTCAAATTCTTCATTATTGCTAAAATTCTCTCAATATAGTTTTTAAGACCTTCTGCACCATCTCTAAGAAACTCTAGCCATGCTTTATACTCACTAAAGTGAATCTTCCTACCCTTCTCATCAGTTGCAGGTGCTGTAATGAGTAAATCTATTGGTCCCTTCCCCTCTCCAAGCATGTCAATTTCCAGCTCCTCTCCAATTGGCACAGACTTCTCAACACCAGATATATACCACGATAGCAGTTTTGCATATAGAATCTCCAAAGCCTTCATATCACTTTCAACAGGTAGAAGAATGGTATAGCTAGTAACGCTTTTCTTCTGACCAAGCCTCCAAACCCTACCAACTCTTTGAACAATTTTTATTGGGCTCCACGGAGGTTCATAGTGTATAACTATGTTTGCTTGCTGAAGATTCAAACCTTCTGAAGCAACATCTGTCATTATAAGAACATCTACATATCCTCTAGACAGCCACATCTTAACATCGTCTATGGTGCATCTTTTTGATGTTGCACCAACGATTTCTGGTGGTATCACCTTTTCAGAGGTTACTAAAGCTATTTTGCTACTCCACTTTCGAAGCCTATTTTTAAGCTCGTTATAGATGTACTCAGCTGTATCTTTGAATTCGGTAAAAATAACAACTCGATCTCCTTTAGCTAAATGATTTTCAACAACATTTACTACCCCCATGAGTCTAGAATCATTATCCCCCACAATCTTCGAAGCCTCCATATATAATTCTTTAAGCTCTTTCACATCATCTTCATCTAAGAGAATTGAACATTTCTCAGCAAAATCATTTATGATATCATCTACGTCTATAATCTTGCTATTCTCACCAATAACCTCACTAATCTCCTCAAAACCTCCAGAGCCAAGCACTGAATTAGCTATCTCACGAGCATATTCATTAACTTCTTTCTCTATAGCCTTTTCATCAATTTTAACATTTTCTCCAAGAGACTTCAAATAATATGCTCTCTTATACAAAATTTTGTTGAATGTTGATAATGCTGCTTTCGGACTTGACGAAGCTCTTTTAGCTATCAAAACTAGGAGCAATCCCAATGCAGATGGCTCTTCACCAATTCTATCATAATACCTTAGAAGTATTGTTCTTAAGAAATCGATAAGCTTATTATGAAACTCAATCTCGATTTTACTAGCTTTAACTGTTCTAGCTTTGAATTTACATTCCACAAAAACAGGTCTCTTCTCATAATAGTTGTTAACATCCATTTTTGTTCTTCTAAAAACAAGAGCTCCATTCACCAATCTATAGAATTTTTCCGTGTCTAACTCTTTAGTACTTGCCTTGAGATATGGGTCTAAAAGCCTCAGTCTCTCTATATAATCCTCTGCCTTACCCCTATGTGGAGTAGCTGAAAGAAGCAAAACATTTCTTGAACAATCCTTAACAAGCTCAGTAACTAAGGAGTAGCGAAGAGTTTCATTATTACCTACCTTACCAACTCTGTGAGCTTCATCGATTATAATAACATCCCAGTTCGCTGAAAGTATTTTATTGCGATGCCTATTCATTTTAGCTAGATCTATAGATGCTATGTATATTCCTGGTGGAAAGCCCTTGGCATAGATGTTATCTATTGTTTCACGCTCAATTTGATATATTTCATTTATTCCAAACCCTAGTCTCTTTAACTCCCAAATCCACTGAGTAACCAATGTCCTTGGAACCAAAATAAGAACTCTGCTAACACGATCTACTTCACGTAGATACTTCATAATCATTATTGCTTCAATTGTTTTGCCCAAGCCTATTTCATCTGCAATGAACATTCTAACAGGTTTTCTAGCCATAGCATATGCCAATATCTCAAGCTGATGTAGATAGGGATATACTGGCTCCTCACCAGGGGAATGTCTAAGCATGAATACGTAGGGATGATACTTAAGACCATCTAAAAAAGACTTTGCCAATGCCAAAGCAGCTACTTTAACATCATAGTCTGTGGAGCGTTCTAAACGCTTTTGCAACTCTGTAAACACCCCAGTACCCATTTCTCTCATATGCATCTACAAATTTCGAGTACCAGAATATTGATTCCAATTCGCCAAGCTTACTAACAACCTCTACAAGTCTTGGAGAACTCGATACCATGAACTGTCTTGTTCCTGCGTATATCACGAGTCTACGTATATATGCATCCGGATCGCGTCCCTCAACAACAATCACACTATCTCCAACAACTCTTTGCGGTGCTGACAAGCTGTCTAAAAAGGACTTTATATACTCTTTCCCAACTCTAGCCTCGAAGATGGGATCTAAACCCTTTCTAGGTTCAGAAAAATATATTTGCACAACCTCAACGCTTCTGCGATACTTCTTACCAACTCTCCTAGACCTGAACACCAAATACCTAGCTACAACAGCTTCTGTTTGATTATTTAGCATTGTGCTTACCTACTCCAAACACACCTCCTCTAAAAATGCTTGCATATCTTCTTTCTCCTTATCGCTTAGAGATGGTATTGCCGCAGGTGTTTTGGCTCTAACATCAATTTCAAGTAGAAAGCTTGTTTCTCCAAGCGCTAACCGCTGTAACGAGCTCAAAACACTTGTTAGGATATGTATGCAGTCAGCTAAATCAATATTCTCTAGCGATAACTCAATGTTTGACTCCCTATCACCAACCCTAACACTGTAGCTTAGCTTGCCATGCCTAATGTAGAGTTGTCGCGAAAACCTCCTATTGAGTATATCAAGCGGTGCTAGAGTACGTTTGTTTATTCTCAACTTAACCGATGTGATTTTAGAGCCCTCTGGTGGAAGTACTCGACCACATTTAGCCTCCTCCCTACCTCTGACCCTAACCCTTATAATAGATCTTGCAAGCTCTCTACCATTCTTATCAACAACAAGTATTCTAGCTTCGTGAAAACCACTCTCCTCAGGAGCTTTAAACCTCCAGACAATGCTTGTCCTTGAAGTCTTATCATCTATTAGCAACTTAGCAGGTTCAACAACACCCTTATCTGTCTGTATCCCTATCTCTCCAGCAAATGGGCCAATGCGATCAATCATAAGCTTCTCTTCCACCACCTCACCAGGCCCAGCATCAACCTCTTTATAATCAGGCACAAGCCTCACAGACACCTTCAGCTCTCTGCGCAACAGTGGAGAGTTTTTAAGAGCGTAGATATCATATTTATCAATGTTCGCCAAAACATCTTCTACACTAATTAAAGAGCCGTTGTAGTTAATTAGATGCTCAACAACTTTACCGCCTTCAATAAAACGCTTGAGACTCTTCATCTGCTCTAGTAATGCTTCCTTCCATGGCAAAACCCTGCACTCATCCCTAATAATAGCATCGCTTATCTCAACACCACTAGCAGTAGATACACTTAAACAGTCAAAGTCTGTTGAACAAGGCTCTACATGTTTATAGAATACCCTGTCGTTGCATTGCAAACCAATTTCGAGAGACTTTATACCATCTGCTATAGCACTTTTTATCAAATCACTTTTTGCTATTGGAAGCTTTGGATTTGTGTAGAAATATTCAATAATTTCTCTAACAGTTTTAGACACATCCTCTAGGCTTACACCTATGCTATTCAACAAGTATTTTAGAGTGGAATAGTCCATTGATGTAAGCATTTTCTGTGGTTTAATACTCTTCAAAGTTTTTTCAACGCTTGCAGCTATGGTCTCAAGAACTCCCTCAATTCTATCAATTTTTACAGTATTTCTCTTCTCATCCATAGTATAGCTGGGATATGCCAAGCTATCGAAAAGCGATAACACATTTAGATACGCATTTGATTCTACTGTTGAGCAATAGCTGTTTAGCTTCTCATTAAGAACCCTGCGAACTATTTCCGCATCTTCGCCACGATAATCCCTAGTCAAAAAACCTACAATGTTCTCTGACGATACTTGTTTACACGCAATATACTTCTTAACCAAGTTTAAAACATTTAAAATCCTGTCTTTTTGACTTGGAAAAGCAACAAATATTGTGTTCGCATATCTTCTGGCACCCCCGCTTCTTGTTGTGTACACAATCTCCTCGAGCTTAGCTACGCGCTCATAGTCGCTCTGCGGAAGATCTATACATGCGTAAAGCACATACCTTGGAGCATCATAATCCAGCTCATCGCATCTGTAAGAAGCTTTTGAAAGCTCTAGGTCAAATATCCCAGCTTGCTCAACGCTTTTTTGCTTACCACCTTTCCTAGCCTTTTCTACAGGTGTTGATATAAGTTTCCTGGCCATTTCCTCGATTTCGCGATAAGCATCCAAGTCACTTACACTTCTAGCCCTCTCCTCAACATATTTAATTGGTGTAATGAATTGTGTAAACCAAATTCTGTTGCTTTTCTCATCAACTAGAACATACACCAGATTCTGCTTAATCCAATCAATGACCTCAGCTATGTGCTTTGCCAACAAATTTTTGTCACTAAAGCTTCTAGGCTCATAAACTGCTACAGCAAGTTCTCCAGCTGTTGGATAAACCCTATAGTTTGGTAGGAAACCACCGCCATAAACAAATGTTTTTAGCAACAAGGTGTTTGCAACAATTTTTGCCAACCATGGATTATCATATCTTTGACACCTACCAGAAATATCCTCGTTTATCACTTGCTGAAATCCTTCAAAACCTCTCAGCAAATATGTTCTGAAAGCATCACTAGACAAATCGATGTGCCAAGGCATGACAAGCTCAAATACCTCACCGCTATTAACAATGCTTCTCAACACAGCTCTGCTTATTCTCAGAAAGTCTCGTGTTTTTTGAAGCTGTGAATGGTTAGCGATAATCTCAAGCAAAATATCTATGTACATTGGGTGAAATGGGTATGTCTCAAATACTTTGTCAACAACACTTTTTGCTGCTGCCGAGTCGAAGATTTCTTGCCCTCTACTATACTCCCTCTCAAGAACATTTCTAATTTCAGCTGCCTTAGCCTTATCAATAGCTTCGAAAAGTCTTGTTCTCAAAACAGCTGGTAGATTAGGTGGCTGAACAGGGGCTATAGGAAATGTGGCTACTCTGCTTAAAGCCCTTACAATATTCTCGATGCTAGATCTAATAGCTTCGTAGCCAGGCTCTATCTCGGTAACCTCAAAGTTGCCGCTGATTTCAGCAGGTATCGAAACCACTAGAACAGTGTTCTGCACTATGTCAACAGCTTTTGCCAGTCTCTCCATGAAAGTCTCGAAAGCCTGTGCATATCTCCGCACATTTTCATCAGCTGAGCTATGCAACCCCTTTAAATAATTTGCGAGCTCGTCCATGAGTATAACAACTCTGCGATTCTTAAAGAGAGCAGCAATATCGTCAGCGCCAGGGGAAGTAAGCTTCTCATCAAAATCTTTTAGAAGTGAATAACTGCCTAGGCAATGAGCTATGTAGCCCCACAGCGTATAGACTTTGTAAACCCCTACGTCAAGGGGTTTAACAGGGTTTGGAGCAAGCTCGGTCATATACCCATCAATTACAACAACAGTTGTAGACTGTGACGCCTTCTCAAGCTTTGAGACAATATCAAACAATTTTTTGCGCAAATACTCATTCTCTGTAGATGCTTGAAGCAGGCTTCTGGGATTCTTCAAAGCATGGTATATCGTTATGAGGGTGTGTGTTTTTCCACCACCGAAAAGGGCATTCAACAATATGATTTTTCGCTGTTTCTCTCCATGGCCTAGCAGTGTCGATGCTATGTACTCGAGAATATCGATCATGTTCTCTGTTAATAGTGTTCGTGCAAAGAACTGATTGGCGTCTGTATATATTAAAGCTTTCTCTTCACCAAGAACAATAGCTCCAAGACCCGGTGCAAGTCTTTCATCGAGATTAGTGTCGAACACATCCTCCCTTATCCTATTGTTTCCAATAAGCATGTTGTTTCACCATCTACAAACCACTTCAACCTCTTCCAACATAGCTTTCCAGACCAGTTCTTGGAAGCTGACCCAAAGCCTCAAGCAAAGCCCTAGCAGCTTTATACTCAACATCGTTTTCTGGAAGTGTTCCAAGCAATACCTTAGCCAAGGCAACAGCCTCTTCAACATGTTGTGGATACCTGGTTCTCAATTCATCAAATCTTTTTCTAAACTGATCTCTCTTAAGAGATGATGCTAAATACTCTAAAATGTGAAGAGCGTCTATTGAGCATCTTATATTTGGATTTGATGCACTAAGTCCTTTGTCCATGAGAACACCCTCAATAGACTTAACAAAATCTGTTGACTGCTCAGGCTCAATCAAATAAAACTTCTCGCCATCTCTTCCAACAATTCTAAGGCTTTCCAACAGCGAAAGCTCTGCTCTTGTACCTATTGAGAATATTGTGACTGTGCTTCTATCCATTTGCCTTCTACGAGCTCTTCCACGCTCAACAAGAACTTTTGAAAGTAGGTAGAACATTGATGGCGGGGAGAATCTAAAGCCTGTTGCCCGAGCGCCAAGAGACTGGGCTATAGCCTCTGCCGTAGCTGGGTATATGTAGCCCTCAAGAAGTTTTCTCAACCCCTGGTTACGCAAATTGCCAACACCAACAATGTTTTTGAACTGAGTAAACTGTGAAAGAACACAGCCAAGCACAGTTGTGAACAGCTCGTAGCCTCTGTAGCCAGCTTTTCTACTCTTCTCAGCAACATCCCTGCAAACCTCAACAGCCTTGGCATAAACCTCATCAGCTAGAGCCTCACCAGAAACACCCCTTCTCCACACAACAACAAGTGAAGTGTCTAAAGAGGCCTTGCCGCGCGCAGTAACCCTCTGAGCAGACTCAGTAACAATGGCATGAGCAACCACAACTCTTAGCCCAGCGCCAAGCCACCCAGCCTCCAAAAGAGCCTCCCAAGCATCTGGAGTGGTGTGGGCATAGTAAGTAGCTATAACACCTTCATCGCTAAGCCTAGAAGCCATTGAAACAAAAGACTTTTTGAGAAGCTCCTTAAAATAGTTGAAGCTACCAACACCACCCCCGAAAAACTTTGACCTTCCAACAACCTCGCTAACCTCTTTAGAAGCAAAAAACCTCCACTGAACATCAATTTCGTTACCACTATCATCAAAAAATGCCTCTCCATAAAACCTTGGAACAAGCCTAACAACACCAAAAACATCACCAACATCACTCAAAGCCCTTCTAAGCCAAACATAGTAAAAATCGCTAAGCTCAGCATAAGCAACATCATCCCTATAAGGCGGATCAGTAACTATTAAATCAAATTTCTCTTCATCTAGCTTACCCAAAACAGTAGCATCATCAAGCAGAACCCTAACAGGGCTAGGACTGCCAGAAACAGCAGAAACAAGATAAGATAAACCATTGATTAGTGAACTGATATCTCTTTCAAAACCCACTCCAGCGTAACTAATATTATAATCTGTCCAGTTCCACGTCATCGCTATACCTCGAAAAACCATTATATTAACTGCTCTTAATAATGCCGTTGAACTTCCAAAACCAGTATAATTCTTCCAAGGAGTTGCAATATTACTATATCCTGCGTATCTTACTAACGCTATTGCTAGGTATGTTGTTACTGCTTCTGCGTATTTGTGTGCTTTCTCTTTGTCCCACCCTTCTCTGAGCTTCTCCTCCTCAACCCTCTTCCCAGCCTCCCTGATAAGCTTAACGAGCTTAACCAGGGTTAGAAGCTGGCGCGGGTTGAAGAGTTGATACCATTTATTTGTAGTATGAACTGGAAATCTTAGTCCACCTCCCACATTACCATATGGTGGTATTGGTTCTGTTGGTATGTCTGGGTCTCCCCATATATTTCTCAGCTTCTCAAGTGCTCTCCAAAGCTTCTCGTTGTCTTCTTTTGTTGCTGGCTCGAATTCCAGGTCTTTGCCAACTATCTTCACTTTTGCTAGTAGTTTTGGCCTTGCTTTTGAGTTTAGTAGTTGCTCTAGTGGTATTTCCCCTGTTAAATATTTTTCTATGTTTTCGTTCCACTCTTTTAATGCTGTTTTAACGTACCACTCTCCCTTTACTGTTCTTATCTGGTTGTTGCAGTGAAGGCATGTTGCTGTTTCTCTTCTTGCATCTATGTTTGGTTTTGGAACTCTGTACCTGTTTTCACCCACTTCTACAATGCCTTGCCTAGTGTTTATTTTTGCTGTTATCTCCTTTTTTCCGAGAACCTTGTTCAAGTCTACGATTCTTATATAAACCTCGTTGCCTTGTGTTGCTGACTCCATCCAAGCAATTCTTTTGTATGATTTCTTTCTACTCTCCTCCTCTTCCTCCTCGCTCTCCTCACTCTCCGCTTCTCTTCCAGATGCTCTTGCAAGCCACCAGTTGCCCACTAGAGGAGTGTATCTTCCGCAGTGTGGGCATCTAACCTCCCAGGAGCCTATGTAAACAGCTGTTTCATTGTCGTAAAGCTCCTGAACATCCCTATCCTCTCTAAGCCTGTTAACTACCCACTCACCCCACCTCCCAACATCTTCAACAAGCTTCTTACCAAAGCCGTTGTCAACAGCCCACTTGGGTATTTCGATAACAGCTTTTAGAAAGACATAGGCTGTTGGAAGAAGCTCAGCAGCAACAACCTCTCCAACGCCAAGGCGAATAGCCTCAAGAGGTATCGATCCAAAGCCTGCGAATGGATCCAAAAGCTTCGCGTTTCTAAACAAGTCTCGATACCTTGGAGAAATCGATGGGTTGTACCTATGTGGAACACCCTCAACACCTCTCAGCTTGGTCATATAGAGAAACTCAGCAGGGTTAACACTATCAGGAAGCAAACAAGCAGCAACAACAGCCCTGGCACTTGCAAGAGGTTTTCTAGTCCACCAAAAAACCATTTCCCAAAACTCCGGCCTACCACCACCAGCCTTCTCCCTAGCAGAAGCCTCATTAACAACATCAACGGGGAAACCAGGAGACTCTACAAACCTTCGATCCATAGGCTCACCACATAAACAGTTTCGACAAACTCTCTATATATAAAACTTTAGTAACCGTTATATGTTTTTAAGTTCTTAACAATCTGAGGAGCTAAGATGCCCGCTCTAGTAGTGACTGAGCTTAAGAGAATAGACCAGTTTATTCTTGGCGAGATTCCTTATAACCTATATAATAAGTATAGCTTAATCCTGGAAAAGAGTAGAGGAAGTGAGGAGATTAAGATAAGGGGTTATCTAAGTCGTATCTATAGGGAAGATGGAGAAGTTATAATGGAGCTTAAGCGATTTGAAGAACTACCTGTGAGAGTCTGGTTTTTCTCTTACTATGTAGATCTTACATACATCCATATAATAGAGGGTATTCAGCCAGGATATTATATCAGTATTCTTTTCGTAAATTTCATACACAAGTTGAATGACAAGATAATAGAGACGCCAATAGCTCCCAATGAATTTTTAGTGTTAGAGGGTTCTGGAGTTCCCGATACAGTGAAGAAACTGGTTAGAACTGAGGTGGAAATTCTTGAGAGTGTTGCTAAAGATTTTGAAGTGGTGGGATTCTTGTACAAAGCGGAACTGAAAAACGTTGCATTAGATTTGTTAGAGGCATTAAGAAGGTTCTATACACCAGATTATGAAGGGTCTATTATCTTTGCAAGAAAAGTTGTTGAAGGACTTAGAAATCTTGTTGAGAAAGGTGTGATTCCCATACCCGGTGAGAAGAGAGCAGAGCTCTTTAGGGACTACCTCTCCAAAGCGTTTCAGCTTATAAGCAATTTTGGTATGCATAGCGGCACCCAAGGATTTAAACCGGAGGCTGAGCTAAGCAAGGATATAGCTGTATCAGCATGCAGATATCTAGCAGCTTATATGGATAAAGGTGAAAACCTATAAGCAACTTTCAACTCCATTCATTGGATTTTTGAACCTTGCTTCCTTGCTTGGGAGTTTTCTGTTGTTGAATTCTGGAGCACCTACTGTAGTTTATGTGATCGTAAATTATCAATGATATTATGAGATCATAGATATGGCTAAAAACATTATTATTGTCTATGCTGCTAAAATTGGTGCCTCTATGAATAACAATGTTGTTTTCGCATTCCACTAATCTGCAGTGTAATCACCTTAGTAAGCAGTTGTAGAACCTTAACCAAGCCGTCAATAGCATCTATAGACTTGTCATTATCCCTGTGAATTAGATGGCATGTTGTTTTTGGAAGAGATTGTGTATTCCATTGGCGTGGCTCTGAGCAATCTATACATCTTGAGGTTCATGCATCTCAATCCCTACACCTGGCTAAATCTCAACAGTTGTCACATATGGAATTTGTGAAGTTATGACTGCAACAGCTTTTCCTATACTATGGGGTAGGGGGTAGAATTTTACCCTGGCGCAACAGGGTAAAATTTGGCGAAAACTTTGAAAACCTTAACTTTATTGAATTATGATTTTAGGGGTGTGATGAAGGAATGACTATGTATCTGAATATGGATTTGTTTGATGCAAATGCCTTTACACATTATTTCAGCAAATCACTAGATAAGTATTTCAATGAATTCCAAGACGATATATTTAAAAATATGCTTGGTATCGATCTTACAGAAATGGTTAAAGAGCTTCTTCCACAAATTGATCTTTCATCATTATGCAAGGTCTTTGATTTTAATGAGATGAATTTAGATCTTAGCAAAGTGTTTTTGCTATATGGAAAACTAGCTATAGTGAATGAAAGGATTGTGACATGTTTTGCTGATTACATAGAGAGGCCCCTGCGTTTCTATGTGCTAAAGCAATATTCAAAGCTCAATAACAAATCGTTTAATGGCATGCTTAAGAAATTGATTGAAAAAAGTGATATTACTGAAAATGGTATGAAAAGTCTTCAGAAAATATATAGAATTCGATGTAAGCGTGCTCATGGAGAACATTTAACTTTTGAGGACTTAACAGAGTTGCTGGAAGAACTAGCAAATCTAAATGGTACTGAGCTAGAGAAGAAGTTGAGAAACGAGTTTGAAAAATGCTTATGGAGCATCAACTTTCCGTCATACATATTTCTGAGCCAAGATTTGTAATTCCAAAAAGGGGTTTGGAGCTGTGCAAGGATGAGTAAGCTTGAATGGAATAACTATTAGCAATTTCTCTAGCCAAAATTTTACACTGTTATGTTACCTGAATATCATATGTAGCAGCTCTGATGTGGCAAGCGAGGCTATGCACTGTTCTTATGATTTCCATCAAAATTCTTGTGTTAGTTACGTACTTCTCTTAGCTTCTCCTCTATTTTCCTGTTTCAATCTTCTCCTCCTCCGGTATCTCCTCAACCATTCTGTTATCAACATTAACAACTCTGGGCTTCAAGGGTCTTAGAATTATTGCTCCATCCTTAACTTCCACAGCCAGTATATCCCTCTCATCAATTCCTGTACGCTTCATGATGATCTTGGGGAGAATCAAATCCCTCTCTTCCCTAACCTAATTAATGACGTTCACAAGTGGTTCACTTGCGTAGTTATGGTTAAGCTCTTTAAAAAGTTTGCTATGAATATTGAGAAACATGTTCATGTGTCTAAAGAGGAGAAATCCTAAATGTGTTTCCCCTGCTTAACACCATTATTTCTTTAATCAAAGAAAAAGTGGAAGAATGTTATATAAAATTGGGGAAGGGGGTGGCCTGTTTTAAATTAATGATTTGGATTTTGGTTGTGGAGAGGTCTTGTAGTTTATGTTTATAAGCTACGTGCTTTGGAGCTAGTTGTGAATGGGAGGCTTTATGAAGGGGCTTGGCATGGTTGATACTGGGAGCAAGCCATGCTTAGAATTTAAAGTTTATGAGGATTGTATTCCTGAGGGGAATGTGAACTGTGTTTTTTATTGACGAGTCACCACTTGTGGAGAAAACCTTCTTCTACAATCCCCTTGCTGAAGACAATCTTAGGAGAAACCTCTTCAACATTCTAGGAATTAGGGAGAGGGTCTATGAGGGGCTGTGCAAGTTTAGGAGCATGGGATTATTCTTGACCAATGCGATAAAGTGTAGAGTTAGTAGAAAGGTTGTGAGAACTATTCCAAGAGCTGTGATAAGCAACTGCCTAAAATTTTGAGGCTTGAAATCGATATGTTAGCAAAATGCAAAAACACCAAGAAATTATTGTACTTGGGGAAACAGCGTGCAGCGCTTTAGCAATGCTGGGTTTTGAGGAGCTGAAAAATTATAGAGTAGCTAAGGATTGTGGAAGGGTTGTGAAATCAAATAACTTCAAAATTTTTTGTGTACACTGCCTTTCGACAGGAACAGGGGGTATTGGAATAAGCAGGAGGTGAAGAAAAAACTAAAATCATTTCTAAATATCTAGAGCTTTTTGGAAACGAAGCCATGGTCAATCACCATAATTTTCTGCAGCAGCTTCCCCCACCAAAAAGCCTGTGACAGCTTTGCCAAAACCCCTAGCAAAAGACGTATACGTTTTTAACTCGCTTAAACCCCGCCTCAACCCACAGATACAACCTTCACGCCACAGCCCATTAGAACCATCTACAAAATATTTGCCTGGTATCTACATATGTGCTGATGCGCAATTATTGAGTGCTTTCCAGCTTTGCAGAACTGGACTTGGAAAACCTTTGGCAAGGAGAACATAAGGATTCTGACTCCATAATAAGAGAAATAAATAATTCTTTTAAGAATTAGATTGCCTAAGATAACTTAAGTGTTTTTGCACAATTCATGATACAAATAATGGCACCTCCATAAATTTGAGTATTGTTCGTAAGTTGAAGTCACATATTTATTAACTTATAAAGCAGTTTGATGAGGCTAGATTGGAGTGTGCATGTGGAGAAATCTCATTATAGATCATTTTAGTGTAGATTATGAAGGTTAAACTTTATATAGCTGATTATGCTAATTCTAGCTGGGAATATCGTTAAGGGTTGTTTTTAAAGGTTTGTAGAAAGGGGGTTATGGTATTACCTAAAAAGTTGAGAGAGGTGTCAGATGTTGGAGAGGGGTAAGGTTGTTATTAAAGCTCTTAAACCCAGGGTTGTTGATATTAACCCAGAGGTTGTGGAGGAGGTTCTTAGCGAGGAGCAGAGAGTAGAGGTGAATAAGTACAAGAGGATGATCTCAAGTGGAGAATTAGGGTCTGTGAGTAGTTAGAGGTGATTTTGGTAAGTGGTGAGGGGGTATAGTTCTAAGGCTTAAAATAGAGAACTTTAAGAGTGTTGAGAGCGCTGAGATGGAGCTGGCTCCACTCACAATTCTAATTGGGCCTCCGTCAGCTGGCAAATCTAACATATTGGATGCTATAGCGTTAGCAGGCTACTTTAATAGAATCCAGCTGCTTGACAAGGAATATGACAATAACTTTTCCAATGTTGAGAGCTTAAATTATGTAGCTCGATTTAGTGATGTATCCCAGCTTTTCAGAAACCACAACTTGTTGAAGAAAATAGGTATTTCGATATCTGGCAATGTGAAGCTGGATGTAAGACTATACTTTGAGGGTGGTAACTTAAAACTTATAATCAACGACACGCCAATACCGTGGGATCCTAGACAACCAGTTACAGATGTTACAATGTCTTCTGTGAGAAGCTCCTTAAAAGCTGCTAATGTTAATATGGAGGCTAGGCTCTATGGATTTGACAGATATGGCTTGTCACTAACGTACTGTTCCCTCCCTGCTCCTTGTGGATTGCAGTTAAGGCTGAGAGATCCTGGTTTAAATAGACCACTGCCCAAGAATGTGCTAAACGAGATGGCATGGAACATAGTCTACATCATTAAAAACTATGTTAATGTTATAAGTGAATTGAATAGAGTGCTCAAGGAGTATCTAGAGCTGCCTGTTGAGCTAAAACTAATGAGAAGTGGTTCAATTTGTGTGTTTGATTCTGATGTGGAGATTGAAGCATCTTTATTGTCTGACTCCATTCTGAGGATTCTATACTCGATACTAGCAACGCTATCAGTTAGAGACTATGTTAAGCTCTATGGACTTGAGGGCAAGTTCATTCTAGCTCTTGAGGAGCCCGAGGCACATCTATATCCATTTCTCATGGATGTGCTTGGGAAGCACGTGACAGAAGTTCTAAATGAGATCTACGTTGTTATATCGACCCACAACCCTCTGTTGCTTTCAAGTTTCTGGGATAAAGTTAGCAACATCAAAACATACTATGTTTACAGGGATAAGCTTGGCTCAACCAAGGTTGCTGAAATAGATGTTAGCGCCCTGGCTAAGAACCTTGTTACAACAGACGAGCTTTTACTGACACCCCCAAGCAAGGTTGTGAAGGATTACACTGTAAGGAGAAGTCAAGAAGGCTAAGGTGAATCAATCAAATTGAGTTATGGAATTATGCTAATGGCGGAGTGCTATGCCAACAACTGTATTGCTAATATGCTTAAGGATACTTTGGTGAGCAAGTTTAATCTCAGCATTAGAGTTAGCCATAAGAGGAAATATGGTCGTGATAGAATAGTAAATGAAGTTCATAACATGGTGGAAAAGAGAATTGCTCAAATCATTATAGCTGTAATAGACTATGAGATTGGTATAAGCAGAAAATACATCGATGAAAACTTTAGCTTATCTAGAATCAGAGAAGGTCTATGGATTGGTGCTTCGAAAAGAGCTCGTAATGTGATAACCATAATATTCGATCCCAACATCGAAACATTTCTCGAGGCACTGGGATATCACATAAGCGATTTGCATGAGCTCAAAGGTGAGAGTGCTTGTGAGAAGCTAGAGAAGGCGGGGATATTGGGGAATTAGCATATAAAACACATAATGGAAGAACTAGCTAAAAATCTTATTAAACTCCTTAATCAATCCCATTAGCTGACCTTTCCCCAGTTTTTGATACACCATTCTAGATACCTCAATTACTAAGCGATTTTCAAACCAGTCCCAGCACTGTTAGCTCCCAAAATTAATACATGAAATTGCTCCCCGAGAACCTGTTCACACCATTCATATGTTATCATTGCTTTTTATACTTGCTCCTCCAGCTACTCCTGCATTGCTACAGAGAGTTAGCCACAGCTTCAAAACCTCATTGATTGTCATCGAGTTATTCACAACTAGCGTAGTACAAAGGTTGTAAACCATATACTTTCCACTTCATATAACTTATTTATCCACATTTAAGACTGTTTAGAATATCCTTGAGATCTCCTGGAAGATAATATGCTTCAACACCTGCCCGCCTAGTGTTATTGAATTGCACTCTATCACTACTAACTAAGATTGCGTTAAGGGTTTTAGCAACCCCCTATATAGTATGAATCTGCTCCTCTACAGCCCGTTTGCAAAGCTACCTTAATAGACTCCTCATAGAAAACACCATCATCTAGAAGAACTACCTCCATCTCCACCCTTTCAACAATATCACTTATCATTCTTGGAGGGATATACCTGATAAGCACTCCAGCAAGCTCTACGAGGAGCAATCTTGGCCCATATAACCTTATTCCACCCCCCTCGATTTTATACAGTTGAATAGCTCTTCTACAATCTGCACCCTCTCCTTGTCCCTTCCAGCAAATAGATCGATGTATACCGAGGCATCAATAACAACCCTCAACTCTGTAGCCGAAGCAAAACCTCTCCCTTTCACGAGATAAAACCTCTGAGGGCTCTTCATTCGTGTTGATGAGTTTGCGAATACGTCTAGCATATTCAATGATATCCTCTTTGATCTCTACCAGAACCTCCTCCCCCTCACTAAGGTCTAACGGCTCTAAGGGCTTTAGCACCCCCTTCTCAAATCTCACCCTAACTACCCTGGTCAACAATACACACCCACAAGTAAATTAATTCAACTAAATTAAATATGTTTTTAGCAACACTATGCAATACACGATTAGAGTCCATTCTCTACTCTTACTCTCGATTTTTAGTTATTCTAAATTTGGTTTAGTTTCTAGGGGTTGAACTTTCATTGGGTTTTATGATATTTCATATCAGCCCTTGTTCTCATACCCCATATCAACCCTACGTGCTGTCCACGGGACTAACTTCCATCGAGAATAGGAGGGTTCCATCAGCTCCCTTCCTCCACATCACATTGCTCATAGACTTCATTGTGAGGCATCAAATAAAATCATATGCATAACACCAAATTCTTATCTATACAAAACTCAAACACAGCTGCGAAAAGCTAATTGATATTATGCTCTACTACTCTATTCTATCAGCTTAGCAACTAAACTAGGTGCAGTTGTATTTGTAGCGCCAAGTGCATGAAGCATGGGCAAAGCCCTAGCAACTTGTGAAGAGCCTGTGGCATGTGCATGTAGCTAGCAACCATCTATTACCACATGTTTGAAAAGAGCCACAGCTGTGAGCCACCAATAAACATTTATATGCCAATGATTCCAAATGCAATTGTGAATAGCCTTTGTCAAAAGAAAATGTGTTGAAGAATCCATATTGGGATATGCAATAGCTTTTTGCCATATATTGATAGGAAGTCCACAAACAATTTATTAATTTCAAAAACTATCGCTATTTAGGTGATTTTGCTGAGCACTGAGATTAGCTGGGTTGATGAGTTTCTAAAAAACAGATGATGAGGTTATAGGGGTTTACATAGCATTAACATATTTGGGGGAAGAATACTTTGTTGGCTCTATACACGGAAACAGAGGCTCTGAGATTTTGAAGAAGGCTAGAGATGCTTACTTCAAGCTTATGGAGCTGGGCATAGACCATGCCAAAGCATTTGAAGCTGCAACAAGATTTGTTGATAAGCTTGTGGAGATGTATGGAGACAATTTCTTGAAGAATTGTGATTTTAGGAAGAAGCTGCTTGAGAATATACACAAGCTACTTCAAGAGGTTTCTCAGCTCATACACAATGGAAAGTTCTTGATATAACCATGGGAAGATGTTGAATGGTTAATGCGTATTCAGGAATATGAAAAATTTTTAAAAGGTTACCCAGGTAACTGGTTACCTGGGTAACTATATGTTGTTTGATCTTAGGCCTAAGGAGAGAAGGGAGGAGCTCTATGGGCGTGAAAAGGAGCTTGAAGAGCTTCACAGGCTTGTTAGAAGTGAGTGGGTGGTGATACTTGGGAGAAGAATGATGGGAAAGACCTCGCTTCTCAAGGTTTTTCTGAATGAGGTAAACGGTATATATGTTAACCTCTCTGGGGTTAGAAGCATTAGGGGTTTTGTTGAGGAGCTGTTGAAGCATGTTAGGAGGTTGGATATGGAGTTTAGGATAGGGCCTGTGTCAATTAGCTGGACTAGGCTTGCTGAGGATGTTTTCTCAAGGTTTGAGGGGAGGGTTGTTGGGCTTGATGAGGTTCAGGAGCTTCCAAGCAACTACATGCTGAAGTTGCTTAAGAAAATCTGGGACACCTATGATATTAAACTTGTTTTTACAGGTTCATTGGTGGGGGTTATCACGGGGCTTCTCGAACCAACTCCACAAAGCCCCTTATATGGGAGACAGCCTGCGAGAATAGAGCTAAAGCCTTTCCCCAGGGATGTGAGCATAGAGTTTCTGGTGAATGGTTTTAGGGAATTTGGTGTCACACCCCCAATAGCTGAGATAGAGGAGGCTGTTGAAACCCTCAATGGCTATCCCGGGTGGCTTGTTTACTACGGGAACATGAGATGTGTTAGAAACCTTGGGCATAGAGAGGCCTTGGAGCGTGTTTACTCCGAGGGAAAGCAAATTCTTCTCCAAGAACTCAAAAAATTTCTCACAACAAGAAAATACCCAGAGAGGTACATAAAGCTCCTAAAGCTTCTCCCAGCTCGGTGGAGCGAGCTCAAAAACTCACTAGCTGTAAACGCTAAGACGCTTGCTGAAATGCTGAACAGCCTAGAAAAAGCCATGATCATAGAGAAAAAAGGCAACACCTACACAATACCCGATCCCATAATGAGAAGACTTGTTCTAGACCTCTGAACATGCTAACCCCTAGCAACTGATTCCATACAAAAACACCACATCTCAACTGCTTTAAGATTGTCTGCTCAAGGGTTTGGAGACTGCTTTTAAAAATAAAGGTTTTTTAAAGTTTTAAATGTTTTTAGCATTGGTGAGTGCTTGCCTTGTTTGAGGATGTGATAAAGTATTACGATGAGGATTCTTGGAGAAGGTATTTCAGTGTTGATGTGGCAGAGTTTTATAGTTCTGTAGAGGGGTTGCTTAGGCTTAGGCGTGAACTTGTAGAGGAGCTTACATCGGATTCTGTTGGCAATCTCATAACCAAATCCAATATCTATATGGAGATCCTATTTGGTGGTTTAAGAGTTAGCGAATCCAAGCCTCTTACAGACAATGCCTTGGCGCTGTTCTACAAAAATGTGTTTGGTGTGGGGCTGAAGGACGAGGATTTACGAAAGGTGGTTACAAGACTTAGAGAGGGTTTGACACTGGAAAAAGCAGCAGAAGACATGCACTGCACCGTGGAAAACACCTCCATTCTCGAGATATTGCAGGACACATCTTTGAAGCTAGAAGCAGTTTACAAGAGTTTGAGGGGTGTTGTGGAGAAGCCTAAGCCAAAAGAATACAAGCTAAATACCTCAACAATAGGCTTGGAGGCAATGCAAGATGTGTTAAATGCTGGGAAGAAGCTGCTGCCACTCTACAACCCCCTATCATTCTTCATAATATCCATATACTCAATACCCAAATTCTATGCCACCGAAGCATACACCAAGCTATTCGAAAAAGACACACAATCACTACTGAAAAAATATGGTATACACATAACAAAGTTGGTGGAACCAGATTTACCAGATGAGAAAATAAGAAGTGAACGTGAAGTAGTAGGATTGGAGGATGATTGTGTAGGATATCTTATCAGAAAGGTGATCCTAAACATATACTTATTATTTCAACGTGAAATATTACGGCATTTCTTTACCATTGAAGACGAATTCAATAAGTACATCAACATTTATGCAAATAAATTGAAGGTGAGCATAGTTGTTGAGAAATTTAATGATGTAATAGGCGCGCTGAAGAACGTTGGTTCTAAAGCAAATGCTTTAAACATAATAAAAGATATGAATTTGATGATATCTAATTATGAATTCTATTATGGCGAAGGCAGTGTTGTTGGTGGAGAAGTAAAGATAAGAGATTATGGGGTGAATTATACCAAGTTCTTCGCATTTCTAGCACCACAAATGTTTCTGGGCTTAGCTCGGGTAAGACCATATACTAGTGCTAAGTGGTTTGATTGGTTATGTACATTGGGCTGGGAGAAATGAAAGAAGAAGCAATGCTAGAATTGGAGAGGATTAGGTATGGGAAGAAGACTGTTATCAAAGATCAGGATCTAGAAGTTGTTATTGTCATACCCATTTCCTCTGAGGAGAAGCCGGGGGAGGAGACACCGACACCTGTTTCCGCAGAGGAGATTGAGTCTGAAAAGAAAGAGGCTTTAGAAATATTTTTAGTGAAGCCGTTGATAAAACAGTTTGCAGAGATAGAGTCTAGTATCGATAAAAGCATTGTTGTATCAACTTCGGTCAACCCTCTTAACTACGTCTCTCCAGTTATGTACAACCCCAAGGACTTTTCCAAAATAGCTTTAAGAGATGTTGAGAAGAGTGTTCACACCGCATCTGCTGCAAGTAGTATAATAGTTGATGTTTTGAAGAAGGTGCCACTCATAGAATTTGAGAAAGCTGAATTTGTTAAGATGCTTAGAATTGAAAAGGTTGTGGATATAGAGGTTGAGCCATCGATAAAAATTCTAGATTATGTGGCGCATCCCAGGCTAGCTTTTCATCAACTACATAAAATTAATTATGTTAGGGTTGATAAGGAGGTTGGGGCCAAGATTCTGAGAATTCAAAGCCTTGCTGGTGATGTTGAATCAGCATCTGACGAGGTTTTGTTGGAGCATGAGGATGTTGTGAAACACTTCTTCAACTCATCTTTATCTAGAATGGTTATGGATAGACCCTTCCTGATATTGGCTAGAAAACCAATGGTATTTAAAGAAAGGTTTGAGTATATAGAGTTTCTTAAGAGGCTTTTAAGAGAGTTGTACAGGGTTTGTGCTGGTGGATTGCCCACCCCCATTGATATACGAACAGCTTTTGAGGAGATAAAGCTCGATGTTGAAGCTGGTAAACACATTTATGTTATTGATGTGGATGAGGCTTTTCAAAGAGAAGTTAAAGATGATGTAGCAAAGTATGTTGCGGATAGGTTGAGAGAGCTCTATTCACAAGGTCTAGGATTTCTAATATTCTATGGCTCTCAAGACAAACTAATCAAATTAAAGGAGAGCTTGCGGAAAGTCCTTTGCAAAACAGTGCAACCCGTGGAAATAGCTGTGCTTGAAAATTGGAGAATTTATGGCTTAGCTAACCTAGTGTGGGGCAAGGTTGGTTTTGAACTTGCTGAAATTGAGAATATGAGGGAAGATGTTGATCTGGATTCCTATGCTGTAAAACTTGAAGAGGAGTTCTATAGAAAAATTGTTATGCTTGCTTCAGACTTAGATATAATAATCAGTGTGGAGCCTAGTAAAAGGGATGAGGAGAGGCTTGGTGGAGAATCACTGCTTCACTACAGCGTTAAAGCATTTGTTGTTAAGTATTTGAAGGAACATGAAAAAATCCCTGATCACAACATCTTCACAGAGTATGCAATAGGAGATATTGTTGTTGATGTATATACTAAGCATTCTAAATATGGTGATTTAGCAATAGAAGTAGAGACTTTATATGGCACAACAATACCTCTGCTAAAACTTAGAAACACAATAGAAGCAAGGTTATCCAAAGGACTTAGACTATGGATAGTTATTCCAAATCCACAGCTCATGCTATTCCTAACAGACATATCGAAACTTAGAAGCATATATAGAAAAAGATATGGAGAACAAGTAGAGTTTTACACGCTGGACATAGAAAAAGGAGTGTTGGTAAAGCTCTCAGAAATTGTAAAGAAAGTCAAGCAACTTATAACCTTACAAAGAGAATCATCAAATAATTGATAAGCTTAAACACATCACTATTTTCATAAAGTTCAATTTAGATTCTTCACCCAGAAGTTTCCATTGCTGAATTCTAGAGTGCTAGCTCTATATTAAAAATTAAGCTAAGCATTTATACTGTTATGTGAGCTACTATTGCTTAAAATTCACCTTAATTTTGTAACCTCCGATAACATTAACTTTGAAGTATAATGCTTCAAGTGTTTCTGCGCCGGAACTTGGAATAGCAGGTCTTCCTGAATATATGTGATGGGGCTAATTTGCTAAATAAATCAAGTTGTTGATAGCTAATAGCCTTGAGCTTTATGTTCTCAGTTGCCACTTAAACAATTTCTTAGGTTGCAGATGTGTGCTTCTAGCACCCTTCCCAACATTTCTTATCGTAATTGTTATTAGGATTATCTTGTTTTGCTATTTTCTCTAATATAGTAATAACTATCCTCTTTCTTAACATATTCCGCTTCTTTAACACTTGTAACAGTTTATTTGCTAGTCGCCTACATTTATTGTTTTTCAATGGAATGCCTGATGTAGAAGAGAGTTTTAGCTTCATGTTTAGCAACAATATATGCACCAAGAGCTAGCACTAAACACTAAATCATTCTATGCTGCAAAAAAGATTGGCAAGTGAAATTGTTAATTATAAACAATACCACAGTTCTTCCTCTCACAATTCAATGCAAAATATCTTAGGAAATTATCTAAAGTTGCGTCTGAGGGGAACTGGCATATAATTTAAAACATGAGTGTTTATGGTGCGCTAGAGTCCAGAGGGTTTAGGGTTGCTCATGAGCTTATTCAGCCTGTCAAGTTTCAACGTGGTTTGGGGAGGAGAAGCATCTTTGGCCCGACGGGATTAGAAGTGGCAGGGTTTTGTATCCTTGGAGAATTAGGCTTGAACCTGTGAAAACTGGTGATTTCAACGAGCTTGCACAGAAGCTAAGCTTTGTGAAGAGAAGGAATAGGCCAAACGCATACCTCGTTGGAACACCAGCCAATTTGAAAAGGCCCATCCCAGAAGAGGATGCGAAGCTAATTATTGAAAGCCTTAAGTAGAATACAATGCATGGGTCTTGGCAAAAGCTTTAAGTTTAACCAATTAAAATTTTAGAAAGCTAACAGATCTTCACCCAGACCTCTAGGAAGTGTTCCAGATTTCAAGGTGCTTCAACAATGGTAAAAAACGTATTTAGGAGCTGACAGAAATTGCTATTTTGTGTGATGAGGTTTCTGGTAACTGAAATGTGATGATACCCTGCCTCCCTGAAACAATTAAACAATTGAACATCAATTAAATCACATTTCCTTAACACTTCACAGACCACAGATTATCGAGCAAAGCGCTTGATTAGTGTCAGCAGCTTTCATCATAGACTAAGCCGTTTCACGATTCTAGGAGTGGCAGGTGCCATGCCACCCCCTCAATATTCAACAAGCTCTATGTCTTTAGAGCAGAAAGACGAGTGAATTTATAAGAATGTGAGAATGAATGTAAAAAGAATCACTATATCGATTAATGCTTATGATGCTCTACTGAAGCTTAAAAGACCTGATGAGAGTTTCTCTGAGGTGATGCTGAGACTTGCGAAGAAGAGAAGTCTACTGGATTTTTGCTGATGTGTGGAGAGATGTTGATGACAAGGAGTTGAATAAGGTAATGAAGGAAATAAGAGAAGCTTGGCTAAAATGAAGTTCCATGAGGCTTTAGGCAAAGCCTGTGATGTCAGACCAGGTACCAACCTCACACACGGAATTGAAAGTGCCATGAGTGGGGAAATGCTATTAGAGCAGGGGGATCAGAACTCGCTGAATTCAATAGTAAATGAGATTGAGGAGCTACTGGAGAAGATAAGAAAATGTTTCTCGATACGGCATTAGTGGAAGGAATATCAATCACTATTCATCGTGACCGAAAACTCATCATATTTATAATACAAGAGTTATCCGACTGCAGTCACCAACATAATTGAACTCCAGCACGCTTTGCGAGCTTCTAGTAGGAGGTGTTTTCAGGTTTTGAGTGGAGTAATCACATTAATGTTTAAGACATTGCGTATTTCATTAGCTTTCCTAATTATATCTGTATCGAGTGTGACGAACTCACTACACATAGCTTTACTACAGGCTACAATATGGAGCAGATCGAGTGTTTTAAGCTTTAGGATGGGGGCATAGGTGAAAGACTCCTTTAGGACATCGTTGAAATCTATTTCTACGAGCTCGGCCCCCACTCTCCTCGTTGAGTAAATCGCTAGTGGCAGTGGATCCCTTAACCCAGCTCTTGAGTAAACCGAAGCTAGTTCTACAAGTGTCAGTTTGGATACTACTCTCTTTCCATTAATGTTATCCACCAATGCCACAACCTTCTCGTGATTTGGATCCGCTTCATCAACATAGGATATGATGACATTAGTGTCTATGTAGATTGTTCTTGAGCTTCTGTTCATGAACTAGCGACCCCTATCCTCCTCCAACACCCTGCTTAGGCCACCATGCCTCAGCCTAAATCCCTGTCTCTCCAACTCCTCAACCCTCCTGAGGACATCTTCCCAGAATTCAACCTCCCTCACAACCTCTTTCAAACCCTTCTCAATCATTATGTTGAAAGCGTGAGACCTACTCCTAGCAATACCATACCTCACCATTTTATCAGCAAGCTCCACCAACTCTCTACGCACCTTAATTGATACAGAAACACTCATAAGCTACACCTTTCAATTCCATTTGATGGATTTCGAATTTTATTCTGTCGGATGAGACTTTCCATTGCTGGATTCTGAAGCATTTGCTATAAACTATGTTGAATTGAGTATAAAAGTTTTTAGCTAGTTAACACCATGTAATGGTTATGATCATTAATCATCAATGATCTGAAGAAGTCATCACTACAATGCCTCTATTAAAATGAGCTTCATAAACTCTAATTGTAAAGAATTGACTAAATTATATCATAAAGAAAATCTTTATGGCTTATAAAAGCTTTTAAAAGACTTAAATATCATTGCAATACCATTATTGTCCATATCAAATGTTTATAGAGTTGAATAGCTTAAAACTCTATTGCTTATTGGCTTCTGAAAATCTGAATTCGTTAAACGACATTGAGAGGAATTTCATGTTAAGCTTAAAACATTCTTCCTGTAGCTTTTCATGGTGAGATTTTGTCTAGGTTCCTTCTAGTTGCTCTTATAATTGCAATTGTTGTAGCTGAATCAATTGGGTATTCATTGGGCTTAGTGCAAGGGAAGTTGTAACAACTAATATATATTATAACAACTACATAACCAACAATTGTTGTTGTCACAGCTTCAGAAAACAACATTCACCACAACAATTGCTCAAAACCAAAGCAACGCTACTAACACCTATGAGACATCAAAAGAAACAGTTACTCAATCAGCCAAAGAAACAAAAACAATAGTGAATGGAAATACTGTCCTGATTATAATAGGTGTGATATTTATTGCAGTTGCAATTGCTTTCCTCAAATCCTTTCAATTCCATTTGATGGATTCTGATCCTTGTTCTGCCAGTTGAGATTCTTCATTTATGGGCTCTGAAGTGTTCATTATAAATTGTGTTGAATCAAGTGCAAAAGCTTTTAAGCTGAATAAAGTGACGTGAGAATAACAACTTTCAAGCATCAATGATTTGAGGAAGTGATAAGTACAGCATGGTTATTGCAGTGAGGCTCATGAGGGTTTTAAGTTGACTAGGTTACCTAGACAAAGAAATTTTTGTGGCTTGGTAAATGTTTTTAAAGGGTTTATGTATCTTAGCAGCTCATGAACTATATGTTGTAAATGATAATTAATTTGTGTAGAAATCAAATAGATGTGATTGAAGGTAATGCATTTGTATATAAAAACCTTTTTAATGTATTTGAGAGTTTGGTGAATGAAGTTAGAAGTGGGGTTGTTGTTTGAGGGAGCCGCCAACTTGGCTCATCAATATCTTGAGGAGGTTTGTTGCTGAGGCTGAGAAGCTTCTGGGTTCTGTTGAGGTGTATTTGTTTGGTAGTTATGCGAGAGGTGATTGGCTTGAGGATAGTGATGTGGATTTGATTGTTGTGTCCCCGGCTTTCAGAGGTTTGGATGTTGGGAAGAGGTATTCTATTGTTAGAAGATTTCTCCCAAAGGACATGGGCTTTGAAATACTAACCTACACACCTGAAGAGTTTGAAGAGGCGAAGAGGAGAAGTGTTGTGTTGCAGGATGCTATGAAGTACTGGATAAAAATAGAGTAGGGGCTTGTGGGGTTGAGTAGAGAAGAGGCTATGGATTGGCTTGAAAGTGCAGAGGTTGATTTGAGTGAAGCGAGAGAAGCGTATAGGCGTGGAAGCTACCATCTATCGGTATTCCCAGTGCATCAATCAGTTGAAAAAGCTTTAAAGGCTTACATCATTGACTGTTTGAGAAAAAGGCCTCCAAGAACCCATGACCTGGTTGAGCTAGCTAACCACACAGGGTTGCAGCTGGGGGAAGACATCTACGAGGCCTTGTCTGAGCTATCGCCATACTACACAATATCGAGATATCCAAATGCTGGACTTAGAAAACCGTGGAGAGAAATAGGTCGTGGCACTGCAGAAAGATTTCTTTCCATTGGAGAAAAAATTTTGAGCATAATCAAAGAGAAGCTAGCTCAAAGCAGATGTGTCTAGAACCCAAGTCAAATCACCTTTACTACAAATCGATTACAAAATGCCATAGAGAAATTAAAGAAACTTGGAAAAAGCATCAACAAGTTTCTGATTTGCAAAATGCCTTAATAAAGCTAAAACATAGTTCAAGAACTGGTTAAAACTGTTTCTCTTACGTGATGATGCCTTGCCTCCTTGAAGTCATTCTGCACAGACTTCTCTTATATGATACAAGCATTGTTTGGCTTGGCTATAGCCAGTAGCAAAAAGTTGGTATGGCAAGGTTTGGAATGTGAAAATGTATTGTTTTAGGTTGGTTTGATTTCTATAACTATCTTGGGCTCGAAAAAGCTTGGCCAATGGATTATGTATAATTTTGTTGGTTTCTCTCCCTCTGGAATTTTGAAAAGTAGGTCGCCCTCTACATAGGTGTTTGGTGCAAGTTTGGATCGCAAGTTAATATCATTGTATGCAACAGCTTGTTGCAATGCCTGTTGATAATCACTATCAACAGACCACACAAGCTTGAAATCTATGAGATAGGCTCTTTCATAGCTTTTGTTAGCTGTGGTGGTGAGTACTGGTGTGGAGGCTTACGCAGAGGTTGGTGCTGCTTCATCTCCTCAACTCCCTCGACTTTTCACCTCAATATATTTCTTTATGATTTTGTCCATCATCTCCTTATACTTGAGATATTCTTCAATTATTTTAACATCTTTTTCATCTACATCAACATCGCCAAGGTATTTCACAGGCACCTCTTCCCTAGTTGGTAATTTCAACGGCTTATACCTCTCATCCCCAGTTCTAAACACGTACCCCCTTTCGTTAAAAGCTATTCCAAGCTCAGGTAGATAAACCTCTTCAATATATTCGTAAATACCATGACTCCAATCCAAAAACGATTCCACAACGGGAACGAGGTACCTCCTACCCCTCACAGCTTATCACACCCACCAAAATGTTGCAGCTCTTTACAAGCCATTAGATATGAAAACTCTTTGCATCTTTAATAAAAAGCAATGAACATGTGGTGCAAGGGTATAAACTGTCTCGAGTATGGGAAAAAGACCTTGAAATTCAATAGAATAGAGTCCAATAGAAGATCTCGACAACAAATCTTTACTGTAATACTAGATCCCAGCATAAAAGCCTTAGTTCAGCAGTTTAATTTCATTTATTTGATTTCCACATAAAGCAATAGAGTTTTAATTATCCAACTTCACAAAACATAAGCATTTTTGCCACACACGGTTAAGAGTTTGCTAAAAGTTTTTTGCCAAGCTATAACCATTTTCTCTACCAATGAGATGTTATGAGATTAAGTTAATTCTTCTCTAAACCCTTTACAAAACAATTTGCAATTGCCATTGCATGGACTCAACAAGAATCCAAAATGGAGTTGAAAGTATTTTTACATTCAAAACATTTCAGATTTTCTTGGCAAAACATTAGACAAATTTAAGTTTTTGTCTAGATTAATTGTATTAGTTGTTGGGTTGCGGTATGGATGAAGCTGATTTGGTAATTTATGGTAGATATGTTGTGACGTTGGATAGTTGTAATAGGGTTATCTCTAGGGGTGCTATAGTTGTTAGGAATGGTGTTATTGTTGATGTTGGTAGGGAGGAGGACGTTCGTGGTAAATACAATGCTAAAGAAGTTGTTGAGAGAAGAGATCATATTGTGGTTCCTGGGCTAATAGATTGCCATACACATACACAGCAATATTTGCTTAGATCTGCTATCAGCGATGAAATGCTTCAGCTGCCCCCGATTTGGACAAAGGTTTTAGTTCCTTTTGAAAGAGCTATGGGCAAGGATTTAGCGAAGTTGTCGAGTAGAGCTAGCATAGTTAATATGCTGAAGAATGGAATTACATATTTTGTTGAGGCAGGTGCTCCATACCCTGAGATTCTAGCTGAGGAGGTTCTCGCCTCAGGCATCAAGGGTGTTGTCACATATGCAACTTACGATATTATTGAGGAGAAGATTGCTGAACCTGAGGATGTGTTCAACAGGTTTGAGAAGTTTTATAGGGAGTATAGTGGTCGTGGACCAAATCTTCATGTATGGGCTAGCTTAAGACAAGTGATGATGGTTTCTGAGAAGTTGATGAGCGAAGTTATTGAGTTTAGCAGGAGGCATGGCCTTGGAATTACGCTTCATCTTGGTGAGTACCAGGGTGAGGTAGACTATGTTTTAGCTAAACATGGTTTAAGGCCTTTGGAATATCTAATCAAGTGTGGAATCAACAAGATAAATCCTGTGATCATAGCTCACGGCGTTTACTTCTCGCCAAGGGAAATAAGCATTTTGAGAAATTATGGACTTGGGCTTTGCTGGTGCCCATCTGTAGACTCATGGCTTATGGGCATACACTGGATAGGGCTAGCTGATGTAAAAGGTCTTAAGCTGGGGATTGGAAGTGATGGAGGTGCGTGGAACAGATTAGATTTGTTGCATGAAATGAAGGTGGCCAAGGCTTTAGCAAAAGCTGTTAGCACCTCCATAACATATTTCAAAGCGCATCTAGACTCAAACACTTTAATCAATATGGTAACAGGTGCTGCAGGGTCTTTGGTAAACGAGAAAATTGGTAGAATTGAAAAGGGCTATTCAGCAGACATTGCAATACTAAGCATTAGAGATGTTAGAAACATGCCTATACACAACCCGGTAGACACCATAGTTAACTATCTTGAGGGAGATAGCGTTACAGATGTTATAATCAATGGAAAACTTGTTGTTAAAGATAGAAAGGTTTTGACTATAGATGAAGAAAGGGTTGCAAAGGAGCTATTGAATCGAGAAGAAGAGATAAGGGAAATGGTTGTAGAGCTGATAAAGAAGTTAAGAACTCGTACAGGTTCATCATAGCTGATTTCACTTCATTTCCTAGCAACACACCAGGATTTCTCAAAGCATTAGACCACCTTTGCAAATCTATTTTGAGTTCTACAAAAACTTGCAAATGGCAAAAACCATTTTCTAATACACAACGATCTTGCTTTGCAATGATGTTGTGGTTGAGGGGGTTGCGTGTTTCAATGTATTGAAAAATGTGTATGCCTTGGAAAATTTCTCAGCTGAATTATACATCGACGGAGTGCAAGTAGTTGGTATAAAACACCCAGATGCATCTACAAAACCAGCTGAGTGCAGTAGTGAAATGCCTTACACAATTTTTGTTCCAAGCAATAAGGTCTTGGCAATTATTCATGCATATCCTTAAATGAGGCTTTTACCAATTGCATTAAAGTCTATTTCTGAAAGCGAATCCCTAGGCATTGTCTCTGTTCAGGAGCTGCAGCAAAGAATTAGAGAATTAGCTAAAGCATCTTCACTTGCAGAAATGGTGAAACATATTTATAATTTCGTCAAAGAATTGCGCCTGCCCTATGCAACTGAATTCATTCACGCACTTGCATATGAGTTCTTATCACCTGTTACTGGATTTGATGGAGATCTTACCAATGTTATTGAACCTGTGGTTCTACGTGAAAAAGATTCTGATGCATATCCAATTGGCTATGACAAGATTCTAAGTGAGCTATTCCCAGAGGTGAAACGCTTAAGGATTTGTCTACCTGGTGAGGAACGCTCTTCACATATACCAACACTTCCAAGTGGTGTGCTAAACGCTTTTCCAATTGTTATTGGACTAGCAAGAGCTGATAACATGAGTAGAAAAAGTAAAAACACATTACTAATAGTTGAAGAGCCTGAGCTTGGTCTAGACTTTGAAAAATGCAGAATTCTATCAAGGCACATGGTTAAAGCTGTTAACGAAAACCCGAAACTCTCAATAGTGATGTCAACACATAGCGAAGAATTTTTGATATCAATGCTTAGAGAAGTAGCAAAGAATGAGGAGCTTCACAAAGCTACGCATGTATACGAGTTTACTAAGAATGGACAAGTTATTGAACGTGAAGTAGATGAATATGGCTTTACAGTCATAGAATTCATGAAGAAGGAACTAGAAGAGATATACTTCAGGTAGCCAAATTGAATTTCAATTGCGACAAAAAAATCAAAAACATGCACGGCCATAGTAGATACAAATGTTTTTAAGCATTTTATATCCATATTCGTTCATCTATGGACATATATTCAAAGACATACCCAAATCCAAAAAACAAGTTGTGCAACAATCTTCAAACAGCTCATACCTAAATGTATTCAATTCATCTTGTTTGAAAAAGAACTTAACATAGCATTCAATGAAGCAAGAAAAGAGTTTGATTGTAAGGAGAATGAAAATGGAACTGAGTGTAAATGTGTTGAGGAATTAAGAAAACGCTTCTTAATGTATATACTTAAACAATTAGCAGTATCTTGTGGAAATATCATCCTTAAGAGAACACCTGAAAAAGAGGAGCTTCTAAAAAATCTCGATGAAGAACTTAGAAGATGTATTAAAGACAAAGAAAGTAGAAAACAAATAATTGATGAAATAAACCAAGAACTAAAAGAAGAAGTTGATATAGATATCGTTGTAACATCATTAGATAAGACTAGTAATGTTAGAAATAAGAAGAAGATATTAATTATAACTCTTGATAATAGTCTATGCGAAGTTATTTCAGAAATTTTTGAAAGATGTAGAGTGAATGAAGCAAACAACTCTATTGTCAAAAACAATTTAATTGAAATAGTGAAGTGTATAGGAAGCTGTTGCATGTGTGACTAGCTTGCCTGTGTATATTGTTTGTAAGCAGTGTAAGAGAAGAGTACCTCTTGCAGCTAAGGTGAGAACGCAGCTGCCACTTGTGTTTAGTGTTAAATGCCCGTTTTGTGGGTTTGAGGGTGTTTATAGTCCTGGCGACGCATTCGAGGAGGGTGTAACTCGTTTTGAGTGCAAATCTTGTGGAACTAGGTTGTTTGCTGTTGTTGAAAGTGGGTGCAGGGTTGTTGAGTGCCCAATTTGCAAATCAGAATACAGGGTGTGTGCAGGCGGTGCTGTGGAAACTATGAAGCTGGAGAGCTATGTGCCATCGGCTATTGTTGCAAGTGCTTTGCTTGGAGCAATTATTGGTGGTGCAACTGCGTTGGGTGAAAAGGATAGGGGGAAAGCCAATGCCTTGGCAAAAATTGTTGCTAGTGGGTTAATGGGGTTTCTAGTTGGAACCATCATAGGTTTAATTCTCGAATCGGTGATTAGAGTTCCAGAAAGGGAGGTAGTGTACAAGGGGGTTCAGGTTTCATAGGGCTTGATATTGTTTGATGTCAAGTCCTCTGCCCTTGGCTTCACAGCCCTCAGAGCTTCTCTCATCGAAGCTCATGTCATTGGGCTTCACCCATTCGGGGTGACTCCAGCCCATAGCTCCTCCACCATCGAAACCTCTGGATCATCGCTGTGAGGAAACCCCCACATTCCGGGCTTAGCCCTTAGCCCCCTTGGGTCTTTATCCCCCTACCCGCATCCGGGGATTTAGTATCCAAATAAAGAATGCAGTATCAACCCCTATAAACTTTTACGAAACTCAAAACAGTTTCAAGAGGCGGAGTTTATGCATGGCATCTACTAATCTGGAGATAGAAGGAGGTCTAGTACTGGTTGTTTGTTAAAACTCAAGTTTCTTAATTGCTTTAACATGTTTGAGATAGAACTTCAGCTTTTCCTTGTCAACAACATGTATTTCGAATGGTTCTTTAATTCCCTTTTCCCAAAGCTTTGAAATTACATGTTCTGGTTGATGCGAGGTTACAACAAGAATGTCTATATCGCTTGAGATAAGGCTTTTACCCTCAACCACGCTGCCAAAAACATATGTTTCAGCATTTTCATCTAGCTCCTTAACTGTTTGATAGATTATTCTTAAATAACGATTTAGATTCTTGAAAACCTCTGCTCTTCTCCTAGCTTCCTCAACAAGCAATTTTTCCAACAACCTCCATCACCTCATCAACAGCTTTCTTAAGCCTCAAAACCTCTTCTCTTCCATATTCTCTGGGAATATATCTAGAGGTTATGTAGGCATCTTCTAAAAGCGCAAGCTCGAGCACCAAATCACGTATCAGCTTCTCAACCTCTTTTTCTTTCGAAATCTCGTAGACAAGTTCTAAAAGCCTTCTAACGCTATGTGTTCTTGGATATTCCAAACCCATTTTCAGAAGAACAGCTTTTAGAAAAAGCTGCAAACTCTGTTCTAAACTAAATGCTGCTAAATCGTAAAACCCTTTATCAATTTGAATAAGTGCAGTTTCATAAAATCTTCTCGATCTTTTAATCAAATACTCATACTCCTCGAAATGACTCAAGCACTTTCCCTAAACTTTCTACTCCTTTTGGAATTTCCAAAACTTTTAACTATCTAGGCAACTAATAAGCTTTTTCTATTCCCTTTAAGTGGCTTCTATTCACATGTGATTAACTAGCTAAAACTTTTTATCTCATTTGATATGAGTTATTATGTAAAGCTTAGAATTTGTAATGAGAGATTGTGAAAGTGAGTATTCAAGGGCTTAATGCTGTGAAGTGCCCATCTAGAGAGCGTTTGGTGGGGTTTCTGAAAGCTGGTATTGTAGATGCTTTTAGAAGTGTTTTTGGCGAGAATCTCGTGTCCATTGTTCTTTTTGGCTCCTATGCCAGAGGAGATTTTGAATGTGATAGCGATGTTGATGTTTTTGTGGTTGTTGATGAGATTGGGGATAGGTTTGAGCTTCACAAGAAAATTGATTTGGTTGAAGAAATTCTTAAACCATTTTTTGATTGTTTAAAGAGACATGGGCTTAACCCTGTTCTATCCCCGATCGTGGTGGATAAGGCGATGGCTTCTAAAACAAGGCCTCTGTACCTAGACATGGTTTTTGATGCTAGGATACTGTATGACAGAGAGGATTTTATGAAAAATGTTTTGGAGCGTGTAAGGAGAAAGCTTGAAGAGTATGGTGCTGAGAGAAGAAGAATTGGAAGAAAGTGGGTTACTGTGCTGAAGAAAGAGTACAGGTTTGGGGAGGTGATAGAGATTTAACAACATTGAAATGGTTAAGTCATATATTGAGGAAGCTGAGAAGAGGCTGAGAGTAGCTGAAATGATGCTAAAGGAGAAATCCTATGCATACACCATTAGACAGTGCCAGGAAGCTGTTGAATTGTCACTAAAAGCTGCTTTAAGACTTGTTGGAGTTGAACCACCAAAGTGGCGTGATGTGGGCCCGGTGCTGGTTGAGTTTTCTGAGAGATTCCCCAGCTGATTCAGAGAGAAAATACCTGAGCTAGCAGCTATATCCAGGTGGGGTTCGGGTTTCATAGGGCTTTGTATTGTTTGGTGTTAAGCCCTCCACCCTTGGCTTCATCGCCTTCAGAGCTCCTTTCATCGGAGCCCATATCATTGGCTTTCACCCGTTTGTGGTGACCCCAGCCCACAGCTCCACCATCATCGAGGCCTCTGGGTCATTGCTGTGGGGAAACCCCCACATCCTAGGTTTTCCCCTCCTTAGGTCTTAACACCCTTGTTACTGATAAAGAATTTTATGTCAACCCTTATAAGCTTTTACGAAACTCGAAACAGTTTCAAACGACTTAGATGCGAAAGAGAGCCGTCTATGTATGGTGATGAAGAATTGGGTTTGCCACCATCAAAACTATATACAGAGCCCTATGCAGTTAAAGCTGTTGAGAGTGCTAAACTTGTTGCAGCATATGTTAAAAAGCTTTTTGAAGAATATGTTCAAACACATTGAAACTACTTACCATACAATTTTCTAGTTTCCCATGTTCTATAGATGTGAAATTAACTGTTTTAGCTTATTTTTCATGGTTTGTGTATATTTTGTTTTGGTTAAGTATATGGAGCTTTTATTAGTTTCCATACATGGTTTTTGTGTATTGGTGGTTTTGTGCCTAAGGTTGCTGTTATTATGGGTAGTAAAAATGATTGGGAGTATATGAAGGAAGCTGTTGAGCTGCTTAAGCAGTTTGGTGTCGAGGTTGAGGCAAGGGTTGTTTCAGCTCATAGAACACCTGAGCACATGTTCGAGTTTGCGAAGAGCGCTGCTGAAAAGGGTTTCGAGGTTATAATTGCTGGTGCTGGTGGAGCTGCTCACCTCCCAGGGATGGTTGCTTCCCTAACACACCTACCTGTTATCGGCGTTCCAATTCCATCTAAGCATCTTAATGGTATAGACTCTTTGCTTTCCATTGTTCAAACACCTTCTGGGGTACCCGTGGCAACTGTTGGCATTGGCAATGCAAAAAACGCTGCACTACTAGCCCTGAGAATCCTCGGAATCAAGTACCCCGAGATTGCTGAAAAGCTGAAGAAGTTTGCCGAGGAAATGAAAAACGAGGTTCTCTCCACAAAACTTCCTTAAATCCCATTTCCCCTTCACCTCCTTTCGAGAACTCCATTGGCGAGTTCCAAAGCATTCACCACAACATTAGCTTCCTCTTAGACATTGCCCCAGCCATATACAACCACAAAAATGTGCAAGACGCTTTCCCCTACATCACATTTTGCAACTTTTTAAACAATTTTAGTTTTTTCTTTACCTAGTGTAGCCAAAACATGAGAACAGAAACAATTTTTCAGAACCTTTCAATAATCTTTATGTTATTGAATGAATTTGATGTAACTTGATAAAAAGATTGACAAAAGTTCATTACAAGAATAAACAATGATCATGTAATAAAGCTATGCAATATCTAATCTTTGATTACCTAAGTCTTTATTACATCTTCATCTGAAAAAAGCTGGAACTTGGACATGAATCGTATTGTACATGTTCATGAAGCTTCATCACAGCAAATAATTAGATGCTTGGTGAACGATTCTGCAATAAATATTCTGGGGTTCTTCTCATCATTATTTTCCAATGTATATACTTTGTAAGCCTTCTTGCTCAGCTATCTTAGCCAGTTTCTTATCCCCTGTTAAAAACTTGTTGCTTTCAACTGTTTTAGCAGATACTATTTGTAGTGCATCTGCCACGTATATATGATGCTTAAATACTAGCTGTATAGAGTTTCTTATTAATGTTGGGGTTATCCCAATAACTTTTAGCTTCTGAAGTCTGTTTAGAGTCTTTATTTCTCTCAGCATGTTTTTCATCAACTCTTTTGCATTAAGCCCTAGGATTTTACTGTATTTATCGAATACTACAGCTGCTTCAGCAATGTTCCAATATGAAAATGAGAGCGTTGCTAAACCTCTATATGCATTTTTAAAAACCTCATCCACTACTTCGCTACCAGGTTCAACCACATACCTCTTAACCATCGCACTTGTATCAAGATAATATGTCTCTTCACTCATTAAGAAATCCCTGCTCGCTCATCCCTCAACTCTCTAACCACACTTGCAGCATCTAATCCACGAGGCCTTGAAGAAACAACTTCCTGATCAAACACAGTCTCTAAATCACCCAACTCCAGATCCTTCGCTAATTTAGTAACCCAACTCTCCAACGCTAAAAACTCAAGATACTCCTCAACCAAACCACTTAATGTCTTTCCCTCGCCCAAAGCAGCTCTCCTAACCTCATCAATAAGATCTCTCCTCACACTTAACGTCAACTTTTTCTTAGACATCATCTCACCCTATACGTATATACGTACGGAGGTATATAAAGGTTCTATTCTTAAAGGTGAAATTAACAAACAATTCAAGTTTCCTAATAATCATAGGAGAGTTGAAAACTTGTTAACAAATAATGTAAAAATTGTGTTAAAATAGACTTTGGGGACTAGATACCGAATTTAGTTTCTTGAGGAAGAGGCAGCGAAATTAAACCTAGTTCAATTTTGTCTAAAGTTCTGCTTAAAGCAATTGTTTGCATAATTAAAGCTATGATGATTAAGAGATACGTGTATTCTACTCCCATTGATGAATATTGTTTGATTTTAGCAAATACAAGAATATTATTTATTGAGTCTAGTGCGAACATCAATACCACAATTATGAAGAGTATTCCTGCTACAAGGTATAAAGACTCTTTATCTAGACTATTGAGCTTAAGGAAAAGAGTTGCTAAACCAATGAATCCTATAATCATAAAGAAGTCTCTTATTGATGCAGATAACAGTATATAGCTCACAGTTTCAGGTGATGCTACCACAAGATTGAATACTTCTAGTATTATTAAAACAGTCATGCCATAGAATAAGCCTATTCTAATAAGCTTTTCACTCATTGAAAATTCTGGTTTAAAGCGTGTTAACCTCTTGATACCTGGAAGGAAGAGGTTTCGAATACCCACCAATATAATTATGGATGATATTATTGTAATTACAAAGCATATTAATAACCCTGATACAATACCTCTAAGCTCTTCGATACTAGATATGAGAATATCTTGTGGCAACTTTGATGTTTTTTCATAAACTTCTTTTAAATACGATAAAATCTCGTAAATCCTTCCAGTCATTACAATTAGTGCTGCACTAACTATCCCAAGAAAAATCCATCCTATCAAGACAACAATTGAGCCATTTCTCATCCTCTCAAAAGCTCTAATCAGAACATCTCTTGGTGTACTCATGTTTAGCATCCTCACGAATTTAATATAGTGAAACATATACATAAATCTTTTGTTAAATGAACCCAAAAACCAAAAATGTCAATATATAGACAAATACCAAGCCGAAAAACCCACATATATGATTGTGTTAGCCATAAACATGAACCTTTCTTAGCTAGTTCAAAATTCTTTAGCAAACAGAATAATGTATGTAAAGATAATTTGCTGTTTAAAGTAGTGTTGTGTTTATGATGAGAATTATGATTGTTGATGATATTACTGTGTAAAGGAGTAGTGTTGCTGTGAGTTTTGCTGCTAGTCGTATTGGGTATATGGATGCGTAGAATGGGAATGAGTGTCTTGGGTATTCAGATACAATTCCAAATAGGATTTTGCCAAGAAACAACGCTGTTAAAACTTCTTTGGCTGTTGCAGCACCTTTTCCGAGTGTGTTTCCAGCTAGTGCAAAGCCTGCTGATGGGGATATTGCATATGTTATTGCTATTGCGACTGCTTCTGGGTTTTGTAGTATGGGAAGTGGCAATAGCTTTAAAGCACTTTTGATGTAGTTGAATATACCTAGTTGTGTAAGAATGTATAGAATGGTCAAAACTATTAGGAATCTTATGCCAACATATTTTGCAATTCTCAATGCTTTTCCCAGACCACGTTTAGCAATTTCCACAGAGCTTCTATATTGCATAACGCCAATAGCAACATTTTTTAGCTGTGCATAGCTAGAGGGTTCACTGTTTTTGATAAGTACATGGGATAGTGCAACCCCCAGAGCAAAACCTATGAGTGTTGTTGCCAACGAAAATGCGATGTATATAAGCCCAAGAAATGTTCCTAGAAATGAGAAAACCACTGGAGCCACGTATTGTAATATGGACTTTGGACTTGTTATAGGCTTTGAAACAAGGTTGTAGACCACAACCTCGCCATTGGAAGCTAAGCCTTCTTTAACCATTGATGATATTGTTGAGTGTTCAGCTCTTGAGTCTAGAATTCCAAGAAGCATTGGTGTAGCGAATTTTTGAGGAAGCTTAGCAACTTTTAAAATATGTGTCAAGGGCTTTAGCATTCTCAATGCGAATTTTGATGAGAACAAGAATTCACTAGCTGTTATCGCAATAATTGATATTGCTATAAACTGAAGAATTGGCTTAGAAACATAGAGTGCATAATCCAAAGCAGCATCAGCTAAGCTATTTAAGTACATTTCTTAGCATCCTCTGAAAAACTTAGATATTTAGATAAGTGCCGTTGACTGCATCAACAAATATTTTGAGGTAGTCAGGTAGAATCCTCAAGTAATTGGATTGTGTGTTATACGCAATAACCTTTGCATTTAGTTTTCTATATTCCTCAGCTAAATCCAGAATCTCGTTTATGGGATTTCTCGATAAAAATATGTTTGCACCACCATCAGATAGTATATGAGCTACAAGCTTAGCATTGGAGAATCTCGTTTTAAATGCTTTGAGGTGTTTCAAAGCCTCTGCCAAAGCTGATGTGAATGGTGTTGAACCACCAACTGGAACCTCATCAAGTAGTTTATACACCAACTCAACATTTCTTGTAGGCCACGAAATTGTTGATGCGCTTAAGCCTCTGAATATAACCAGGGATACATAGGTTCTTGCAACATATGAGTCTTCAATAAGCTTCTTCAGAATGTGCTTTGCTAAGGAAATTCTCTTTCCTATTGTCATACTACTGCTAGTGTCTAGAATTATTGTGTTGAGAACTGGTATTCTCTCTTTTCTAACCCTAACCCTAATATTTTGCAGGTCTACAGCTATTGGTACAGAAGGTTTGTAGGCAACAGAAGCTCTTATCGTTGCAGGTATATCCACATCAACAATAACATGCTTGACAGGAGGTATAGCATCTATTGCAACACCCTTTAGAGTTGCAATACCAACTGATTTAAAGTTTCTAGAACCTCTACCAAAACCGGTGGTGGAATCTTCAATTCTAGGCAATGAAACATCTATAGGCAGGCTAGCGGATTTTTCATCAAAATTTCCAAGTCTTGCCTCAATTCTGTTGTTTGCACCACTACCCATAGCACCTGGGTTTCCACCACTTTTTGCATTGCCGCCTCCACTCCTAGCCTCGCTTTCACCACGCTCTGGTTTCTCACCAGCTAACTCCCTAAATACTTCATCAAGTTTCTTTTGCTGTTCTTCAAAAGGCTTTGATTTTAGTCTATGCCTAAGAGCAAGCTCCATAGCCTTAACAACATCATTAATATTAACCTTTAGTCTATTGTCTAATGCTGCTATGGCTTTAGCTGTTCTAGTAACAACTATCTCAGCTCTATGAGTCTTGATACCAAGTTTTATAATTGTTGTTGCCACCAATTTGAGAAGATCTCTATCCATAGCAACATCTTTTACTATCTCCTTCGCCCTTGCTATCCTCTCTTCAAGCTGCTTTTCATAAGATTCCCACTTTCGATAAAACGATATAGGATCTTTTGCAAACTCCTCAACTCTTTCAACAATCTCAATTCTCTCATTAGGATCTGCAGAAGCTTCTACTGGCACATAAAGACCAAATCTGTCAAGAAGTTGTGGACGCAGCATACCCTCCTCAGGATTCATAGACCCTACAAGAACAAATCTTGCTGGGTGTTTAAATGATATCCCCTCTCTCTCAACAATATTCCAACCACTAGCAGCTGCATCTAGAATTAGATCCGCTATATAGTCTTCGAGAAGATTAACCTCATCAATATACAGAACATTTCTATTTGCCTCAGCCAAAAGCCCTGGCTTGAAAACAACAACTCCACTTTTTATTGTTTGCTCAACATCTATAGAGCCCACAACTCTATCAGGAGTGGCGTTGAGCGGCAAGTCCACAACACGTATTTTTCTAAGCTCATAATCTATTCTCTCTCCTCTGGACCACAACATTGCATGGTAATCACACATCTCCAGAGGATTAAATGGGTTGCAATTGAATTGACAACCCTTTGCAACTGGCTGCTTGGGCAATACCTGTGCAAATGCTCTTACAAGTGTTGATTTCCCCGTTCCCTTATCTCCTGCTAGTACAACACCTCCTATCAGCGGATTAACAGCATTTACCAGTAGAGCAAGCTTTGCATTATCCATGCCAACTATGGCTGTAAATGGAAAATATACTCTATTACTTTGATCCACTCCCCCCACCTTTATCACTCTTAGCTAAAGCCATAGCCTTTTCAACATCCTTTACATTCTCAGACCAAGACTTAACATCTTCTGATGTGTAAATCCATATCTCACCCATTTGAGCTTCTCCAGATACTTCACCTTCGAGAAGAGCTTGAATCTCCATATACACATTCTCAACTTGTTTAATGAGCTCTTCAGGTGCTTTCCACAACCCCCTTCTATACATTTCTAGAAACCTTCTAGCCACTTCCTCTAAAGCAAACTTGTTGTTCTCCACGAACCAGTTCTTCAATTCAATAACATATTTCTTAGCCAATTGATTCCAAACCTCATCAGGTACAAACCTTGTTGTTGCATGCCATCCATACAAGTTTTGAAGCTTCTTCATAAACTCGTAGGCTCCTCTATAACCATGTCTCTTCATCTCCTCAATCCATGCAGGGTTCAAAAGCTTTGAATATGATATTCTAAGCAACTCCTCTTTAACACTTCTAATCTCTGCTTTGTAAACATTTCTTGTATCAATCCATAAATTCAAAGGCTCCTTGCCACTAACACTTTTCACAGCTGTGTGAAATCCTCCTTGGTAGGCAAAATAGCAACAGCAATTGGTTAAATCATGTTCATCGCTTATATGATGCCTCGAAACAGCTTCAACATGTCTTAGCTGAAGAACCATTGCATCTGGTGCTCTTTTACCATAAAACCTCTTTGTGTATGCATAGGAACTCCAGTGTATCCATGTCTTCGCCAAGTCCTCATCATTTTTCCAAGCAGATGCAAAAACAGCTAGATTTACACCAGCCCCGTATGCCCCTGGGGGCTCTGCCCACACTCTGGCTTTGGCTAGCTCCCTAGCTTCTTCAAATCCCATGCCAAGTTTGGCAAGCTTCTCTATGTTGTCTAGGTAATGCTTCTTGACATAGTTCATATCCACAGGCTCATCAGCTATAACAGCTTTTTCAACAGCTTCATCTATGAGATGTATGTAATTTGGTAGAGTATCTCTCACAATACCACTAATTCTAACAACAACATCTATTCTAGGTCTTCCAAGTTCTTCAAGAGGTATAAGCTCAACACCAACAACTCTACCCGAAGAATCCCAAACAGGTTTTGCACCTATGAGGTACAGTATCTCAGCCAGTTGCTCACCATCAGCTTTGTATGCATCAATACTCCACAGAATTTGCCCAATGCTCTCAGGGTATTTGCCATGCTCCTTCAAAATCTTTTCAAGCATCATCTTAGTGGTTTTAACACCTATTTCCCAAGCAGCTTTAGTTGGTATAGATGTTGGGTCAACAGCATAGAAGTTTCTTCCAGTAGGCAAAACATCTATCTTCCCCCTGGTTAAAGCACCACTAGCACCAGGCTCTACATAGCCACCCTCAAACCCTATTTCGAAAAGTGCTTCAGCTTCTTTAACGCTCGACAACTTGTAGAGTTCTGCAATTTTCAAAGCTGTTCTAAAGCTTTCCAGCACCTCCTCCGAAACCTTTCTGGCTAAGGCTACTGCTTTAGGTTTTTCAACATATTTAGGATTTGTGGATGTAGGATCCAACCAACACCACCTCACGAACAACCTCATTTAGAACATTCTCAAGAAAGTCTGGAGTGAGAGAAGAGCTTGTTACACCCATTTCAAGTAGCTTCTTAACAACTCTTTGAGCAATATCCATAAGAATCTCCTTGGCCTTTCTATTGCTTACACCAAGAACACTGCAATAGCCTGAGGGATTAGACAATATCTCATCATAGTCAAGTCCTAGATACATAGCAACAGCCCTTACTATGGATTTCCACGATGGTGTGTCAAACTCCATGACAGTTACAACTGACTTAGCTATTTTCTCAACATCTTGATTCATATAGCCAAAAATGTGAAGACCATTCTCAACCTGACTCGATCTAACCATATCTAAAAATCTGTGAACACTGCTCACAATCTCTTCCTCACTCAAATTTAGATTTATTGGTAGCCCAAGCTCCTTAACCTTTGACACAATCTGACTGTACACCACCTTAGCCCTGTGCTCCTCACCAAGTCTACGAACATTTTCAAACTCCTCAACAAGCTTATCAAGTTCCTCAAGACCATTTCTAGCATCCATCATAGGTGGATACACATGATCAACTATAGCTGCATAGCCTCTTCTCTTAGCAATCACGCCCTCCATGGGATTTGACACAATGTATATGTATAGAAATGGAACATCATCTAATGTTGTCTCAGGCCAGCAATAAGATGATAGCCCAACACCTTTACCAGGTCTAAACTCCAAAGTTCCATGTGTACCAACATGAAGTATTAAATGAGCTTTGAAAACTCTTGTTATCCATCTGTAAACAGCTAGCCATTGGTGTGGTGGTGGTACTGTCGGATTGTGAAGTATTTTACATATTCTTCCATCACATCCAGCTCCAGCACATCCAAACTTTGGCTGTGGTATAACAACAACATTTCCAAATCTAAGACCTGGAACAACGAACTTTCCATTGTATATGCCACCAGCAAATATCTTCTCAATTTTTCCACTTGCTAAATTCCTTGGATCACCCCACTCACTAACCATAACCTTTCTAACCTCTTCAGGCAGCTCATTAAACCACTGCATATAGAGATCAATTGGCACCATATCCACATACCCACCTCTTTTAACTATATCATCAACACTAGTCCATCTAAACTCGCTTGTAGCTCTCTTCTCTAGAAACATTTTCATCAGCTCCTTACCATCTCTTGGCAAAGCAGACAAGTCTCCAACATTATAACCAAGTTCTGCAAGCCTATGCAGAATCCTTGCAACAGTTTCAGGAACATCTAGACCCATGCCAACACCTATAGATGCTTCAACACCTCTGCATGGCGGGTTGTTCAAAACTATGGCTATTCTTCTTTCCCAAGGCTTTGCATTTCTAAGCTCAATCCATTTCCTAACTCTCCTAGCTACATAACTAGCATGCATCATGAATGGCTCATAGGTTTTTGCCCCATTTTCATCTATTTTAGCACCAGCTATGAATATTGGTTCTATAGCCCCATCAACCTCAGGCATTATCACATGATATACCTGAGTAAGTGGTGAAACACCAGCTGGATTTGCAAGCCATTCTCCAACACTTTGGTAATGGTCTATAACAAGCTTTATAACAGGTATGTTCAATGCTTTAAGTAGCTCAACACCATCAACAGTTTTGAATCTGTCCTTGTAGAAGCTTCTATGCCATTTGCCATGATCCAATATGAAAAACGATGTTAGAACCAGTACTGCATCAACAATAGGTTTTCCATTAACAATCAAAAACTCTTTTATAGAATCCTCAATGGTTGGCGTGTTTAGGAAAGAGTCTTTGAAGCCATGGGTAAAAACTGGTAGTGTTCCAAGACCTTCAGCCTCCAATGCCTTAACCAAAGCCTCTACAGGTTTTGTGTTGCTTGTTAACCAGTAGCTGCGATAGAAAATAATTGCTACAAGAGGCTTGTTTGAATGTGGATAGATTTTTAAATACTCTTGCGTAGAGTTGAACAAGCCAAGTTCTGGATGCCAAATCCCATGCCATGGAATTTCCTGTGGTGGAGAAGGCTTGGCATCAACTCCTAAATAGTTAAGCACAAGCTCTATAAGAGATTTGAGATTCTCCTTTCCACCAATCTTAAAATATTTCCATGCATCAAATAGTATTGCCACACCTCGTGAAAACTCCTGAAAGTTTTCACTAAAACTTAGAACAACTTTTGCAACACTATTTCTAATAGCTTCAACCAATTCCTGAGGCAATGTATGTGTGTAGAGTAGAATTGCGTCAGAGCTTTTGATAAACTCAACAACATCTTTTGTTGGTTTTGAAGCATCTGTGACAATGAGATACTGAACCCTGTATTTAACAGAGATAGACTCTAGAACCTCCTTAAATGGCTTTGCATATGACCCTCCATAGCCTAGTATTAAAGAGATTCTCATTTCTACTCACCCAAAGCCAAACCCTTAATCACTATGTATGGTTCTGGATTTTTCGCAATCTCCACCTCCACCCCAAATACACTTCTTATTGCTTGAGGTGTTAAAACCTCATCAGGTTTCCCAACACAGTATATAAGACCTTTCCTCATCAGAATAACTTTGTCTGAATACCTCATGGCCAAGTTGAGATCATGTAAAGACATTATTGTGATCAAGTTTCTTTCCTTCGTCAGCTTCTTAACAAGCTCAAGAAACTCTATTTGATACCTCAAATCAAGATGTGTTACAGGCTCATCTAAAAGCAGAACCCTGGGCTCCTGAGCCAACACCCTTGCGCACATAACCCTCTGCCTCTCACCACCACTCAACTCATCCACATTCCTATAAGCAAACTGATCCACCTCCAGAAGCTTCATTGCATTCCAAATTACCTCCAAATCTCTTTTCCCAAGAGACCATGTCACATATGGTCTTCTCCCAAGAGCAACAACATCAAAAACTTTCATAGATGCTGAAAAAACTTGTTGCTGTGGTAAATAGCCAACAATTTTGGCGTATTCCCTGTCATCTATTTCATAAATACTTTTAGAATCGAGATATATTGTGCCACATCTTGGTTTCAACACCTTGGCTATGGTTCTCAACAATGTTGTTTTACCTGATCCATTGGGTCCCAAAATTGATGTTACCTCTCCTGGTTTAACCTCAAACTCTATATTGCTTAAAGCCTTGTAGCTTTTATAGTAAACATCAACTCCCACAACCTTGAGCTTAACATAGCTATTCAAAAGCTCATCACCACACGTCTTCTATGTGCAAGGTATAGAGAAACGAAGAAGAGTGCTCCAAGAAGACTTGTTACAGCTCCTACAGGAAGCTCAACAGGTTTCATAGCAATTCTAGCCACAGTATCTGATAGTGTTAGAAGTGCAGATCCCATGGCCATTGACAATGGCAAGAGATATCTGTTATCCGATCCTATAAAAAGTCTTGCCATGTGAGGTGCCATGAGACATACAAAGGCTATGGGCCCTGTAATGCTTACAACTATTGCTGTTGCTATTGATGATAATAATGAGGCTAGAAGCCTTACCCTTTTCGGGTTAACACCAAGGTTTTTAGCAACATCATCTCCTAGGGAAAGAGCATTGAGATCCCAAGCAAGGTAAACAATAGATGAGACTGTGACTACAAATACAAGTACTAGTATTGGGATTTTGCTCCAATCAACCCTCATCAAATCCCCTATGACCCAGTGCACATATTCTCTAAGCTGTGTTTCACCAGCAAAGTACTGTAGAAATGTTATGCCAGCTGAGTATATGTATGTGGTTGCAATACCCATCAACACTATCGATTCAGGTGAAAGACCTTTGAGATAGGCAAGAGTCAAGACAATAGCTGTTTGAATAAAGCTAAACAAAAGTGCAGCTGCAGCTATAACTGCAAATCCTTGAGTTGTTGAGAAAATTGTTTGTGATAGCCCAAGAACCTTAACCCCAGCTATGATAGTTATTGCAGCACCAAAGCTAGCTGCAGTAGAGATTCCTAGAGTAAATGGTGATGCTAGAGGGTTTCTGGTAACTCCCTGAATAACAGCACCAGAAAAAGCAAATGTGGCTCCTGTAAGCATAGCTGCTAGTGTTCTGGGAACTCTATATTGCCACATAATTGTATATGCTATTGATGTTTCTCCCTGGCTATTCCATGGGCTAAGCAAACACCTAAAAACTTCCTTTAATGGCATGTTATATGCTCCAAGAGCTATGGAGATCATGGCTATAGGTAACAAAGCTATGTACATTAAAAAAGTTAGGAAAAGTTTTTTATATGGAAAGTTGATTAAATTCATTTCTCTAACCCTATGGAATTTCGGGATAAACCCAAGGCATTCCACAAACTTTTTCAGGATTGTTTAACCCCATGTCAGCTAGCCATTCATAGATCCACTTCTGAACATCAATATCTCTAAATGTTTGTGGATAGAGAAGCTTTGCTGTAATAGCCACTTGAATGACATAGCCAGGGCCATCCAAATAAGCTGTTGAATATATGTAAACCCTCTTATTTGCAACAGCTGATATTTTGTCCCATCCAGGTCTTGAAACAATAGTATTATAAATGTTTTCAAGAGTCTTTGTTGTATTTGCTCTGCAGGGATCGAATGTTGTTGAGGAAACAACCTTTATAATTACATCGGGATTTCTCTCAATAACAGCCTCGGGACTCACCTTCGGATAGGGTTGCTGGACATCGCCAAACACATTGATTCCACCAGCAAAAGTAAGTACTTGGTACCATCCACTACCAGGTCCAGCTGTTGCAAGCTCTGTATATGTTTCGAAGAAAACCCTTACTCTATCGCTAGGCCTTATTTCCGCAGCTTTTGCTGCAATAGATGTTAGTCTAGATGACCACTTAGATATTATTTCAAGAGCTTTATCAACTCTGTTAAATATTAGCCCAAGCTTGTATATCTCATCAAACATTGTACTAGGCTTGTATAAATCGAAGTAAACAACCTTCACATTTTGTGGAAGCTTTGATGCCACAGCATCGTATGTGCTTCTATAGAAGCTTGCATAGAATATCACCAAATCTGAGTTAGCCAACATTATAGCCTCAGCACTTGGAGAACTCCACTTACCAATCTCTACAATGTTTTTATTTGGAAGCAGGGACATGAGCAAAGGATTTTTAGTTACAGTATCAGTGGCACCAACAATTTTATCGCCAACGCCAAGAGCTAGTAAAACCATGGCATGAGTTGAAGACACTACCACAACTCTTTTAGGCACATCCTCAAATGTTACAGTTCTTCCAGCACTATCAACAATTGTTATTGGGTATTTAACCTCAAATTTACCAACAGTTGCTGTTACACCTATAGTCGTTGTTACTGTTATTGGCGTTATTATTGTTGTTGCTAATGTTTCTACCAATGTAACGGTTTTTTGTGGTACAGCATATGTTGACATTGTGGGCTGATAAAAGGTCATTGTTATAGGCTGAGCAACGGTTGTTGTTACAACCCTGGTTTCAGTTACAGTACCATATGTAGTCATGGTTATGGTGTTGACCACTGTTTCCGTAGCTGTTTTCAGAGGTGTTGCATATGTGAAGTAAGCATATGTTGCAGCAGATGATAAAATAACAGCTACAGCCAAAGCTGCTAAAAACTTGAGTATATGTACACTAAACACCATATTAAGTGCACCAATATTTATTCCAAGGCTAGAATTTAAAAGCTTTTGCACTAATGATTTGTATTTACGAAAATAACCTATGTTCAATGCAGAAAAGCTGTAAAAACACTATTCTATTTTTTCATTCAATCTAATAGTTTCAATTAAAAAGCATTTGACTTGTTATAGCAGAACTGTTTTAAATTCCATAAGCTAATCTGGTTTGATTTCTATCCAATACTTTGAAATCTCTTTGTAGAAAGCTGTTTCCATTTTCTTTTTTAGTTCATCTGGTGTTAGAGGGATTATATCGAAGCTTATTTCTCTTGGTAGCTTCAGTCTAACTAGCTCAACTCTTTTTGGAAAATCCATGCCCTTGAAAATATCTGAAACAACAACTATGTCAACATCGCTATCAATCATGTGATCACCTCTGGCATAGCTTCCAAAAAGATATATTGTTGCGTTAAGCTCTTTTGCAACCTTCTTAAGAGCCTCAATAACTTGATTACGGATCTCTAATAGCTTTTGAGACCTCATTAACAATCACCTCAGCTATTTGCAAAGCCTCCTTGGCTTGACCCTCATCAATTTCCTCATGAGGTCTCTCAATTCCTGCGTTTGGATATCTAGCTAGTGTGTAATATGCTGAAAGTTTTGCTAGCAAACCCTCATCAATTTTTTGATTAATAAACTGCTTCAATCTTCTATACAACTTAACGATATCATGACCCCTCACATACTCTCCAAGTACATGTATTGCTAGAGCCTTCAAAGCTTTTTCAGCTGCTTGTTGGGAGGCGAAGCAAGACCAGTTGTAATCTCCTACACCAATACTGTTTCTAGCATGTCTCAAATCAGCTTTTGCTTCCTCAAGCCAGTTAACAACCTCATCTCTTATAGGCATATCCAAACAACCTCAGCAAATCTAACCTCCTCCCAAACGTGAAGAGCAAGGATTTCTTTAGAGCTATTCATCGAATCCCAGCATCTATTTATTTTTACAATAGCTTTAAATGCTTTGCATCCACTATAAGATTTGTTGAAAGCATGTTATAAATGTTTATTCAAAGCTTTTGCAAGATCCGTTGGTTAATTGCATTAGATTCTAGTAAATGTTGTTTTTGCTTATAAACCATTTTGTGCAGCTTTTATGCTGCTTGGTGAAAGCGTTTTGAGGTTGAATCTATGTGCTGAGGGTTTTATCAGAAGTGGAGATGTTGATTTGAGACTAATTCTCTCCACATATAACCTCTGCTTTTGGCTTATAGAAAACGGTGCCTATGTCTATCTACCTGTGGATTATTTTGCTGTTGCTTTTGTGAAAATCAGTGGTGAATACAATATCTATTCGCAGAACTGTGATGATGTTGATAGGCTTGTTTCAATTCTTGAGAATGTTCTTGGGCTTCGAGAAAACACCTTGGATTTCTATGTCATAGCTCATGAAGATTCTTTGCTAGGCCCATTTGCAAAAAGCTACTATGGTTGGAGACTAAGATCAACAAGCTTGTGGTGGGCGCTTGTAACAGGTGTTTGTCAGCAGAATGCAAGTTTTAAGCAGGGTTGGAGAATGCTTCACAACATTGTTAAGGTGTATGGGAAGAGAGTTGGTGTTGGTGATAAGGAGATTCTTAGACCACCAACACCAAGAGAAGTTCTTGAGAATAGTGAAAAGCTTTTAGAGGCTGGAGTTGGCTATAGAGCCAAGACAATTACAAATATTGCTCGCTTTATTTTGGAAAACAAAGTTTCTGAAGATGACTTGGCCAGTGCAAGCCCAGAAGAAGCTGAGTCAATTCTTATGGAGATAAATGGTGTTGGATTATACACAGCAAGACTTGCACTAGCATTTTCACTAAGACGCTACGAGCTTCCACCAATAGACAAGTGGCTTAGAAAAATTGCAAGCATGGCTTACTCAATTGATGAGAAAAGCGTTGAAAAATATTGGATTAGCAAATGGGGCAAATGGTCAGCACTAGCAGCAATAGCAGTTACCATAGCACTAGATGCAGAGCCCTTAACAAAGGCATTGACCAGAGTGAAAAACAAACAGCTTCTACCAATGAAAAACCTTACACCAACACCAATAAACATGATCGGTTTTTGCAATTCTACGTAAGACCCACATACTAGTTAAAATTATTCACAAATGAAATCGAATTACGTATTTCGCTTTTGTAAACAATAAATATATTGAAAACTGACAAAATTTTAATGCTAACTTCTCTAGCTTTGAGATGCACATATATTATCTTTCTGTTTAGTGAAAAATTGTGACTAGGTGCAAGTGTTGCGTAGAGAAGCTTTTATGTGGTTAAAGCAAGCAGAAAGTGATTTGAAAAAAGCTTTAAATGATTTAGTGACTGGTGATTGGGACTCGGCTGCTTTTTGGTCTCAGCAAGCAGCTGAAAAGGCTTTGAAAGCATTGTTGTTGGAGCATGGCCTGGTCTATAGAGGTCATGAATTGCTTGAAATAGCTAATCTTATTGAGAAGGAGTTGAATATTAATGTGGATGAGGTGAGGAATTTACTTAGAGATCTAACAATACATTATGTCATATCTAGATATCCAAATGCTGCAAATGGTATACCAGCAGAGCTGTATACCAAGGATATTGCTGAATCTCTTGTGGAGAAGGCTAGAAGGGTGGTGGAATGGGTAAAGCAATATCTGCATTAAAGTCTCAGGAAATGGCATTGGAGAAGGCTAGAAAGGTTGTGGAGAAGGCTAAGATAATTTGCTTGAATCGTGGATGGAGATTGATAGCATCATACCTAGTTGGGAGCAGGGCCCGAGGAGACTACACTGTTGAAAGTGATGTGGACATAGTGCTTGTAGTCGATGGGTTAGAGAAGATGAATAGACTAGAGAGGCTTGAAGCATTTAAATATGCTCTAGAACCTGGAGTAGATCTATTCATATACACACCTAGCGAGTGGTTTGGTGAGGAATCAGTATGGATCAAAGAATTAAAAAAAGAAGCAGTAGAAATAAAACAATAAATAATTTAGCAGCAAAAACAAAACACACTCAAGAGAAAATCTTCTAGAACAATCTCTTTGTAGGATACAGCCTCTATGCTATTAACTAATATTTTGAAAATAATTCATCAAAATCATTTCTGATTTGCAATAGCAAAGTAAAACATTGCAATGCTCTTATAAAAAGTATGGATAATACCATTGTTAATAAATTCAAGAAGACTGAGGAAAAATCTGAGAAAGAAGCACTTAGTTCATTAAGCATCTAAAATTCTTTGCATTAAAGATCTCTTATTTAACATAATTATTGATACTTTGATTAATTCTAAAATGAGAATATTAACTAACATAATCACATAGTTATATGGTAATATAATGCAAGTGTATTTGTTTTAAAGGAATTCAAAGAATCATTAGCTAAGGAAAAAGGTGATAAGAATTGAAGCAATTTTCGCTAGATCTTTATAAAGAAGCTAAGTGTAATAGGGCTAAAGAATCCTTTAATGAATTCAGAAAATTGTTGTCTGAAGAGAAGCTGGAAAACATAGTTAAATCGAGTGAGAAATTCAGAAAAGGGTTTAAGATCCGATGAAGCTAATTGGTACAGGTGTATTGATTATTGATGATTTATTTCATTATGATGTTTTAGATGTTGGAGCCATAGCTTTATTTTAACTTTATTGTGTTGTATACTTTATAGTTGCTGTCTCAAGATTTTTGTAGTAGGTGTGTAGCTGATTATGGTTTCGGGGTCTGAGGGTCGGAAGTGGCTGGTTGTGGTTGATACTCTTAGGAGTGTTGATTGGATAGGGTTAGGTGTTGAGTTGTTGATTCTTCATGGGTCTGTTTTGAGAAGTGAGACTCCTAGGGATATAGATCTTGTGGCTATAGTGAGTGATAATGTTGATGAGGATGATGTTGCTTTGAGAATTATGGAGTTTGTTGAAAGCAGATTTGGTTTGGAGGCTGATGTTTATATTGTTAAGGATCCTGGTGATGCTAATTGCTTTTTGCTTTGGGAAGCTCTTCGCAATGGTGTAATAGTTTATCAGAAGTCTGTTGGTAGAGAGAAGCTTGTGAAGGCCATAAACATATGTTACGACTTTATGTTGTCGCGTGAGAAGCTTGGCTATACCGAGACATTGGTTAAACGGGTTATGAGGGATGCTACATAAGAGACTTTTAGAGATAATAGCAGTGCACACAGATCTCTTAGAGAAGATAAGGGAGAGGAAAGTTGATTGGGATAATATCCTAGAGCTCTACTCGGTTCTGCACACGCTTCAGATACATGCTCAAGCAATTATAGATTATCTTCTACATACATGTGCAATCATAGGGGTTCTGGTTTCATTGCGGTTTGTGCTTGTTGATATCTCCGCTTGCCTCATCACCCCCTATCCAGCCTCCTCACCCGCTCTTCGGGAGCCTGTCTCCCTCGAGCGAGTGGGGGGCTTCATAGAGGCCCTTCCTCCCCCTCGCAACTGCTCATAGAGTTCACAGTGGACTTCTCAAAATATTTACTATGGATAGAAAAGTTTATAAGAATTTCTGTATAGGATTTATATAAACAGCTATGAATAGACGTAAAACCCAAAACAGCAGCGAGAGGCATATCCTCTGAAACATCAATTAAATGTGTAGAAGAATTGAAAGGAAGAGGGGTAATCAGATCTGAGGATGCTGAATTCATAAAAAGAGTTGTGAGATTCAGAAACAACATACTAGTGCATGGATATGCCTCCATCGACATAGAACGTGTGAAAAGAGTTATAGAAACGAGGGGATATGCCAAGGCATTTCAAATCATAGAAGAGCTACATAAAAGGTTAGAGGAAAGTAAATTAGTAGATCCTTAGCAATGATTAAAAGTTTAAGATTTCATAGAGCTTGTGTTAATGGAAACACCCTCCACCTGTTTTATCAATAAACTTTATATACATCTGACTTAGTTAATTTGATGTGGTGAAATTGTTTTGAGCAAAGGTATTTGTGATGTTCATATTCATTCATGGGGAAAGGAAACTGCTGAGGATGTGGAGAAGGCATTTGATAAGGCAAATGTGGAAAAAGGTGCTATATTTTCTTATCACCCACATCTTCTAAGGGATGTGTGGACTCCTATTAGTGTTGAAGAATTTAGAAATTCCATAGTGCACATATCTGGTATTCAGAAGATGTTGAGTGGTAGAGTTTATGGATTTGCTTTTGTTGATCCACGCATGGTTAAAGATGTTAACGAGTTGGTTAAGTTGGTTGAGTGGGCTATTGCTGATAGGGAGTTGAGAGGTGTTAAGATGATTCCAGCTGGTTGGTATCCCTATGAGGAATGGCTTTACCCCTTGTATGAAAAAATTGAGGAACTTAACGTTCCAATACTTTTCCACTGTGGAATCTCCTGGGGATTTCCAGATTCCTCAAGATTTTGCAGACCAACACACTACGAAGCTCTTATGAAATTCAAAAAATTGAGATTTGCATTAGCACATATATGCTGGCCATGGGTTGACGAAGCTCTTGCAGTTGGTGGCAGGTTTCTATATCCAACAAAATATGGCTGGATATCATCTCCGTATGGAAGATCCCAGCTAATCATCGATATCTCGTCAGGTGCTCCAATGCAGTGGAAAATAGATGCACTGTTTAAAGCTATAACATATTTAGGTGCCGATATGCTTATATTTGGCTCTGATTGTGGTGTTGATGCAAATTGTATAAATGCAGCTGTTAATAGAGATTTAATGATTTTAAAAACAATTCTTGCTAGAAGCGATGAAGAAATAGAGAAGATATTTAGAAAAAATTTTGAGTGGTTTATTTCAGGCAAGCTGAGCTAGTTCATCTCTGAATTGCAAAAAGCAATGAACTGAAATCTATATAACTGTAACTGTTTTTGCTAGGTTTCTTGGCTTATCCGGGTCTAAGCCCTTTAGAGTTGCTGTGTAGTATGCTATTAGCTGTAGTGGTATGGCATATGTTATTAGTCTTGTTTCCAATGGTGCTCTAGGCATTTCAATTACAACGTTGCTATACTTTTCTATGCTTCCACGAACCATGTTTTCAGGAGCTATTGTAGCTATCCATGCTTCTCTAGCCTTCATCTCCTCTATGTTTCCCTCAATAAGCTCATCTAGAAATCCTATGTAGATAAATATCACTGGATAGTCCTTGTCAACAAGTGCTATTGGACCGTGCTTAGATTCTCCAGCTGGATAAGCCTCTGCATGTATATATGCAATCTCCTTGAGCTTTAGAGCGCCCTCCATAGCTATTGGAACACCAAAAACCCTGCCAAGATAGTATGCAGAGTGTTTTTGGAAAAGCTTGTTGGCAACTGCCATAGCTTTTCCCTGTGAAACACTAAGAGCTTTTTCAGCAATCTCATAACTCATTTTAATTCCATGAATCATAGCCTTTGAATCAACATTTATTGCAGAGCTTTTCTCAGCTAACTTAGCAATGATGTAGAGAAGTGTGAGAACTTGTGATGTGAATGTTTTTGTTGCTGCAACAGCTATTTCAGGACCTGCCCTCATAGATACTACATAGTCTGACTCTCTTGCAATTGTTGAAAAAGGATTGTTTACAATAGCAACTGTTTTAGCTCCTCTCTCCCTAGCTTCTCTCAAGGCAAGCAAAGTATCTATTGTTTCCCCAGATTGGCTAACACCAATAACAACATCACCCCATTTAACAACTCTTGAAACAACTCTAAACTCTGATGATATCAAAGCCTCTGCATCTACACCAAGAAATCTTCTAAATGCTATAGCCCCTAAAAGAGATGCGTGATAAGATGTTCCAGCAGCTACTACATATATTCTCCTAGCATTTTCAAGAATCTTCAGAACCTCTGAAAGATCTTGTGTTTGAAGAGATGAAAATGTTTGTGCAAGTGCATATGGCTGCTCCATAATTTCTTTCAGCATGTAATGTGGATATCCACCCTTTTCAACATCTTGCATAAAGGAATCAACAATCTTTAACCTGTTGTAGACATCAACCACAACCCCACTCAATGTTTCTATATGCACAGTGTTTGGAGATATGAAGCCAAGCTCACCATCATTTAGCACTATAACCCTATTTGCAAACCTAATGAATGCTGCTATATCACTTGAGACAAAGTCTGCCTCTTCCCCAACACCAATAATAAGTGGGGAAACATTTCGAGCAAAAAATATTTTGTTTGGTTCATCAGCATCTATAGCAACAATTGCGTAAGAACCTCTAAGCATTGAAACAGCTTTTTTAAATGCATTAAAAGTTTTCATCCCACTTTTCTTGAAATGCTCAATTAGATGTGCAATAACCTCGCTATCAGTTTCACTAGAAAATGTGTGTCCATTGGCCAAGAGAAAGTTTTTTAAATCGATATAGTTCTCTATGATCCCATTATGAGCAATGGCAATTCTTTTGCTGCAATCCATGTGTGGATGAGCATTGTTTTTAGATGGTTTTCCATGTGTTGCCCATCTCGTATGGCCAATACCAACACTTGCTTCTATTGACAGCAATTCAGATGAGTTGAACAATTTATCAACAACACCAACATCTTTAATAACAACAATACTGTTTTGAGAAATAACTGCAATACCAGCTGAGTCATACCCTCTATACTCAAGCTTCTTCAAACCCTGTCTAAGAATTTCAACACAATTGATAGAGATGGAGGAGCCAGAAGCTTTTTTCACAACTCCTATAATGCCACACAAAGCTTTCCCCACTCTAACCCCAAGTATCTATAGCTAAACGCTTTTCAGTATCAAATGTGTTGAGAAGCCTTCTTATATTTATTTTGTTATTGTTTAGCATCTTGCTTTCCTCAGCACAATTACCAAACCTGTTGCAACAAGACTTGTTATTACAATTAATAATAAGATGTTTTCTCTAACGCTATTCACATTCTCATGAAACATTGTTATTATTGTCGCTGTTTGTGTAACTGTCTTTTGTGTTGCAACTGTAACTGTGGTTGTTAGTAAAGGCGTTTTTGTTAAAGTTTTTTCAATTGTGCGATAAACTGTTGTTTCCACATTTCTTGTCACAGTACTTGTAATTGTTACGAATGCAGATGCAGACACTGTTTGTGTAATTGTTGTGGTTTCAGTAAAGTTTTGTGGTAGTGTCACTATATTTATTTTTTCTATTGTTTGAGTTTGAACAATTGTCTGCTCAACTGTTTTTGTTATTGTTGTTGGCAATACCACTGTTGATGTTACTGTAGCAGTTTTTTCAACAGTTCTCGTTACTATGAATATTCTCATCTCAGTTACTGTTCTATATCTTAATTGTATTGCAAGTTTTATTGAGTAGATACCCCATCCACTATTACCAGCTGGGCAAATACCTGTTGCAAAATAGAGGTTGTTCTCATCGAAAGCCACATTGCCTAGTAGAAGATATTGACTGCAATACGTCGACTCATTCACTGTGTATGTGTATACCTCATTCAAATTAGAATCCAAAGCTGTTACAACAACTTTTTGACCTGTTTGAATTACGTAGAGAACTCCCCATGCCCAAACAACTCTATCTCCATAGTATTTGCTTGAAGTAGCAACAAGATTATTGTTTTTATCAAGCTTTACAAAACCTGTAAATCTGTCTCCCATCAGACCATAGGTCAAAACATATTTATTTCCATTTCCATCAAAATCAATTGATATTGCATATCCAGTTATGCTCTTGCTCAAAACTCTTACAGGCTCTTTATAGGTGAGATCCCTGTCAACATAAGCAATTAGAGCATACATCTCGCTTTCAACACCAACAATCCATATCGCATCGCTTATCCTATCATACTTTATCTGGTAAATATAGTCACCAACTGGAGAAGGATTATAGAAAACTAATTTAACTAGCTCTAGCCTTTGATTGAATTTCGCTATGAACATTCCTCTATCAACACCCTTCACATAGAAACCACCAACATATATGTAAAGCCCATCTGTTGTAATTGATGATGCAAAACCTGTGATATTTGTTTTAAAATATTTCAACATGTTTAAATCCGGATCTAAAGAAATAATTACCACAGTTCCAAAATCAACAGCACTTGGAAATATGAGAACACCTTCAACACCAACAACATATATTGTACTATTTAAAACAAGACAATCAAACAAAACATCTTCTCTAACAGTTGGGTTATACTGCCAAACCTTAACCAACTCACCATTATCTCTAAGCCTTTTCTCAATTCTATAACCAGAATTTATTTTTGTTGCATCATAGCCAACAACATATATGTAGTTTCCAAGCAGGCAAACAGAAAATGGTTTTTCATCTAGTGGAGATGGATTGCTATAAACAAACCAATTCAAATATAAAGAGCCTTGGGAAAAGACGTTGCTAGTTGCAAAAATGATTAGAATTAGGATAGATACAGCAATAAGCAACAAACTTTTGTTGCTTATTATATGCATAGACAAAACTCCTTAGAGTAGAACTACTTCCAAAGATATATAAAGCTTTATAAAGCCACATACACAAAATAACTCTGTAAAATTAGTTACATGTAACTGGTGTTACATATGAGTGAGGAATTTAGAAAAGAGTTTGAGAGAATACTGAAGGAATTTGAGGAGGAGTTGAGGAATCTTCTAAATAGTGTTGAGAATCTTCTGAATAAGGGGGATGTGAGAGAGGCATATAGGCTTTGGAGAGAAAGGTCAAGAGAGATTATGAAGAGACTTAGAAAATCTCTTGAAGATCTTGAGGAGCTTGGTAGAGGTATTGATGAGAAAAGTCTTGGCGATGTTTTAGAGGATTTTAGAGAATCTGTTAAAAGCATTTTTGATGAGTTTTCAACACGACTTAACGAAATGTTTAAGAGGTTTAGAGGCTTTGGAACAGGTATTTTCATTTCCATTCCAGGTTTTGGTGAAAAGCCAAGAATTTTCGTAAAGTCTTTTGAGGATTTTGTTAAGTCTCTTGATAATGTTTTTAGGGAAATTGATGAAGCTATTGAGGAGGGTTTGAAGAGTGTTTCTAAGAAGATTACAGAAGTTGTTTCTGCTAGAATTGGGAGAAGCGAGCTTGAGATTATAGATAAGCTTATTGATATTGGTGTTTTTAGAAGTAGAAGTGAGGCTGTTGCATATTTTGTTAAGCGAGGTATTGAAGCAAATAAGGAGCTTATTGAGAAGGCGTTGGAAAGTGCGAAGAAGATTAAGGAGCTTCAAGAGTCTATAAAGAAAGAGTTTCAGGGTCTTGGGAAAGAGGAGGATAAAAAGGATTAAACATCATTTCCTTAACTGATTATATAAACCAGTTGCAGCCACAATAATCACAACTATAAATGACATTATGTGTGGCAAGCCCAATGCAACAAGGCTTTTATATATTAATGCAGAACCTGCTGCAACAAATAACAGCGCCAAGACATAGTTGCTTAGAATATATATCAGTATTGAAAATATTATTGCAAGCAAAACTACAAGCACGAACTCTCTATTCCCAACAACACTTCTCACAACTATAGACGCCAGGGTGTATCCAAACACTATTGATAGTGCTGCTTTGAAAAATACAAAGCCTAGTGCAAATCCAATGGCTATGGCCAGCAACATGATTATTATTGATAAAGCTATGCTGCCAAAAGCTCTATAAACATAAACATATGTTAGATAGCCTAGGACAGCTGCAAATGCTATTGAGGCTATGAACCTCGATATTTGAAGACCCCAAAAACAAAGCACGATACCAATAACAGTAGCAATTATGTATGCAGGCACATCAACTACTAAAGACTGTGGATGAGGCATTTAAACCCCTTATATTGTTGCCCTAAGTAGTTGGTTTTAAGCTTATAAGCACGCAAAACACCAACAATATTTGGCGGTGTCTGTAATTGATTTGAAAAGCCCTAAAATATCTTTTCTATCCAATGTCGTAGTGCTTATTCTAAAAATATTGGCATCTATATTAACAGGCTCGGCAGCTGTTTTGGTAGAGTTTTTGAGAAGTGTTAGCGACCTTGTTAACAGTGGCTTGGCATATATGGGAAATAGGATTGCATTAGAGAGAGAAGAGTTTTTTGACCCATTCGGAAAAACAATGTATTTATATGTTTTCGGATTTGCTGTGGCTCTTCTCGCACTTGCTTCAATAGCTGTTATAGGATTTTTGGAGAGTTTCCGTGCTTTGATGAATCAACCAAGAATTGAAAACACATCAACTGGAGTTTTCATAATGCTTACATCACTATGTATAGACACCATAGTTGCTTTTCTAGCTGCAAAAGATAGCTTTGCATTTGCTTCTGAAAAGGGCTATAAAAATCCTCTCATAAGTTACATAATAGCTGAGAACATTTATGACATTGCTGGTGAGGGCATAGCAATAGCATCTTTAGTTCTTACAAACACGTTTCCACTTGCCGATGGCATAGCATCTCTTATTCTCAACATTGTTCTCGTTTCCTATCTAATCAAAATGATTATTGAGAATCTAAATGTTTTGGTTTATAGATCAGCCCCTTCTGAGATAATTGCAAGAGCAGTTAAAATAGCATTGTCAAATCCTGCTGTTAGAGATGTTAACTCTGTTAAGACATTTGCTCTAGAACCTAACAAATACGCTATATTCATGGATGTTGAGCTTGACCCTGGTTTGAGTATGGAGGATGTTGACCAAGTTATAGATGATATAAAGAATAGTATAGCAAGGCATGTAACCAGCTTTACATATGTTCATGTTGAGCCCAGAAAACCAGATAGTGATGTTGGTACACATAAGAGGATTTTAAGGCTTTTGGCCAAGAGAAGATAGCTCTTCACATTTTTTCACTCCACCATATTTTTTGGCAAAAGCTTTTTCAACATCAATACCAAGAAGATTAGCTACGCTAATAGTCCATGCAATAACATCTGCAATCTCCTCCTCAACACTGCTCTTATCACCATTCAAAAGAGCTTCAGCTAATTCACCAACTTCTTCAACAAGCCATGCAAAGGTTGCATAAAGACCTCTTCTACTATCCTTCTCAAAATACTCCTCTCTAATATATTCCTGAATACACTTAAGCTGCACTATAAACACCTTTTTAAAGTGTTAATATCGAAACTTAATAAGCTAGCTATCCAAATACTGATAACAGAAAATGCGAAGGTGAGTAAGTCATGGCTCTTAGAGGCAAGGTACTGTATGTAATTAGTGTTGTAGCTGTTATGCTACTTGTTATGTCAATTATTGGCATTATAATATCGTTTCTATATCCTAGAGCAGCACTACTTTACGGGCTTCCACCATTCTATTGGGGGTGGCTTTTAGTTGATTTGCTAGCATACATTGTTGCAATATCAACACTGATATTGGCTGGAGTATCATTTGAGAGACTTATAAGAAGTAGGGTTCCTGCTGGCATGGACCATTTGAAAAGCTCTATGATTGCTACAGGTACTGGCGTTATAGCTGCAACAGTTCTTGTTGTAACTGCTATAGCTTATCTAATTGGTTATGAAGCCACAGTTTCCATAGCATCATTTGCACTAGCTTTTGCTATCTTCCCATCGCTTATATCATGGCTCATCTCACCACTTCTAATAAACTTATCCTATGGCTGTAAACACGATCCAGAGCTGCAAAGAATTGTTGATAGAGTTGCTAGCAGAGCTGGTATAGAGCCTCCAAAAGCCATGATTGCTGATATTGCTGTTCCAAACGCATTTGCATATTCATCACCATTGATGGGCAGGTATGTAGCTGTTACAAGAGGTCTTCTAAACACTGTTAAAAGTGAGCAGGAGTTGGAGGCTGTTATAGGTCATGAGCTTGGGCATCACAAACACAGAGACAATGCTGTTATGCTTGTATTTGGAATGTTCCCATCATTCATATACTACCTTGGCAGATTCCTCATGTTTGCTGGCATGGTCTCTGGAGCATACAGAGATGGTGGTAGTAATGAAAGAAGAAATGCTGGTGGTGCAGCATTGCTGATAATCATTGGCATAGTTCTTGTTGTTGTAAGCATAATTATACAGCTTATTGTTCTTGCCCTGTCTAGACTAAGAGAATACTATGCCGATGCCCATGGAGCCAAGGTAACATCTCCACAAGCAATGATATCAGCTCTACAATCCCTAGATAGATTCTACAACACACATAGAGGAGCTTTAACAAGACTTGAAGGAAACAAAATAAAAGCTTTGTTCATATACGCATTTGCCGAACCGTTTATGGGACTTGAAGAAGTGCTTGCAACACATCCACCAATACACAAAAGAATAGCATTTCTAAAAACACTTACCTTCACAGATCTTGCAGAAGCCTAAACCATGTAGCATCACCAATTTTTATGATCTTTTTTGTGATGATGAAAAGGGTGAGCTGGTGGGATAAGTGACCTTAGGATGGCTTACTGATAATAATTTAACAAAGTTATTCCACAGATATGCAAAACAAAGGCAATTTAATGAATTGAGGCAAATGAATATATATATTAATCCTTTTAAAATATGTAAAGATTTCATGTTTTTAATATTTTTGATGTGATGAGTTCAAGACGGGATGAGCGGTGATTTAAACTCTCCGAGCTGATCTATTTTCATTTTAGTTTATTTAGAATGAATATCAACTTTTGGTTAAGCATACAAAAGCAATGTGAGTTATTTAAAATAGTCAAGAATTAAAGGGTTTTAAGCATTAAGAACTTGTTGAGAGCAGATGTGGAATAATAGGGGCTTGGTTTTGGTGTTGAAAATATGAAGGCAATGGTGCTTTACAAGCCAATGTCCGTGGATGAAAATCCTCTTGTTTATACTGATGTTGATGTTCCTAAACCAGAGGGTAAAGAGGTTTTGATAAAAATTTCGAAGTGTGGTGTTTGCAGAACTGATTTGCATATTGTTGAGGGGGAGTTACCTCCTAGAAAACTACCTGTGATTCCTGGACATCAAATTATTGGGTATGTTGTTGATGTTGGTGAAAATGTTGAAGGTGTTTCGAAGGGTGATAGAGTTGGTTTGCCATGGCTTTACAAATCATGTGGTGTTTGCAAGTATTGTAGAAGAGGCTTAGAGAATCTTTGTGAAAATGCTTTGTTTACTGGGTATAGTGTTGATGGTGGTTATGCAGAATATGTTGTTGCATCTGCTGATTTTGTTCACAAAATACCTAGTGGCATAGCTGATGAGTTTGCAGCACCGCTTATGTGTGCTGGTGCAATAGGCTATAGATCGCTTAAGCTAACAGGTCTTGTTGAGCGTGGCGAAGGTGTTTTGGGGCTTTTTGGCTATGGAGCAGCAGCTCATCTTGTTTTGCAAATAGCTAAAAAACTGGGTTTAACTGTTTATGTTTTTACGAGCTCTGCATGGAAAATAGGAAAAGCTTTGGAGAATGGTGCTGACTGGGCTGGGAAAACAGATGATTCACCTCCTAAACCACTTGATGCTGCAATTGTCTATGCCCCTGTTTCATCAGTATTTATAGAGGCTTTGAAGAAGGTTGATAGGGGTGGTAGGGTTGTTCTCGCAGAAATATATATGAGTGATGTCGAGAAGCTTCCATATAGTTTGCTTTGGCATGAGAGAGAGGTGAAGAGTGTTGCAAATGTTACTAGAAGAGATGTTGCTGAAGTGCTTCAAATAGCCTCAAAACATAGGATAAGACCAGAGGTTAGGCTTTACCCACTTAAAAATGCTAATGAGGCTTTGAAAGAGCTTAAGCATAGAAATCCTCTTGGGCAAATAGTATTGGATGTGCCATAGACTTGGCAAAAACTGTTAAATGTTTTTGGTGAAAATGTTGAGCTATTTAATAACGCATACCGATATTGATGGCGTTGCAGCAGCTGCACTATACACCTACCTAACTAGAAGCAGCTATAATATTATATTTGCTGAACCACATGATTTACACAAGGTTTTGTATAAAGTCTATAGGAAGAGACCAAAGCTTGTTGCTATTTTTGATCTTGGTCTAAACGCTAATCACGTTGACTTTGTGGCTGGTGTTGTAGAGCTTTTGAGTAGCAAAAATAGCAATGTTATTTGGTTTGATCATCATGTGTGGAATGATGAGTGGATCAATAGAATTGTTGAAAGTGGTGCAAAGCTGTTTGTTGATAGATCAACATGTGCTACAGGTGTTGTTGCGAAGTATGTTAGTGGTGAGGAAAGTGTAGATAAAGAGTTTATTGATGAGCTTGTTGCTGGTGTTTGTGGTGCTGATTTATGGAGATTTGACCACAGTCTTTCACCATTTTTTATGAGGCTTGTGAGAAGAGGTGATTCTAATGATTGGAGACTCTATGTTTATAATGTTATTTCCAAAGGTGTTTTGTGGTGTGATGATTTTGAGAAGAAAGTTGTTGAGCGTATTGAGGAGGAAATTAAAGAGTTAAGCAAGGATATGAGGATAAGAGTTTTTGAAACTAATGGCGTTAGAGTAGGTATTGCTTTGAAGAATCAAAGAGTTGAGAACAGCATCTTAGCTTCAAGAGTAATGAGCATTTCAAATGCTGATATTGTTGCAATAGTTGATAGAAGTGGCAAAATAAGTTTGAGAAGTAGAGGTTTTGATGTTAGAAGTATTGCTGTTGCACTTGGTGGTGGTGGTCATAGAGCTGCTGCAGGTGCTAAAATAGATATTCCTTTGCATGTAAAGCTGTTGAGTATTTTTAATGAGAATGCTATTTTAGAGTATGTAGAGAACATTATTAAAAGCCACATTTAAAGCATATTTTTGTACATAAGTATTCTAAGCATAAAACATATAATTTGATCAAAAACCACACACTTTTTACTTGGGTACTGAAAATGGGTATAAAATTCAATTCATCTGAGCTTCTAAAAGGATATGACATAAACAAGTTGAGCATAGCAACAATAGCTAGCCACTCTGCTCTCGATGTTTTTGATGGTGCTAAGGATGAGGGTTTTGAAACAATAGCTATTTGCCAAAGGGGTAGGGAGAAACCCTATCTAAGATTTCGAAGAGTTGTTGACACACCAGTTATTTTGGAGAGGTTTGCAGATGTTGTTAAGCCTGAGAACATAGATTTTCTTAGAAAACACAACGCAGTGTTTATTCCCAATAGAAGCTTTTCTGTTTATGTTGGTTACGATAATATTGAGAAGTTTTTCAATGTTCCAATATTTGGAAACAGATATCTTCTTAGATATGAGGAGAGGGTGGGAGAGAAAACATATTATAGAATACTTGATGAAGCTGGTATTAGAAGACCAAAAACATTTTCAAGTCCTGATGAAATTGATAGACCAGTTATGGTTAAAATGCCTCATGCTAGAAAAAGAGTTGAGAGAGGGTTTTTCGTAGCTGTTGATAGAGATGATTTTTGGAGAAAATTTAGAAAACTTGTTGGAGATGGTGTTGTAAGAGAAGATGATTTGCCAAAGGCGTCAATAGAAGAGCTTGTTATTGGTGCGCACTTCAATGTTAACTACTTTGCAAGTGTTTTTAGAAGAGATGTTGAGATAATATCTATTGATAGAAGGATTCAGACAAATCTCGATGGCTTTTTGAGAATACCTGCAAATATTCAACTGGATCTTGCTGAATATGTAGATGTTGAGATGATTGAAATTGGTCATGAAATGGCAACGATAAGAGAAAGTATGCTTGAAAAGCTGTTTGATGTTGGGGATAGGTTTGTTGAAGCTACTAGGAAGATAGAGCCTCCCGGTGTTATAGGCCCATTTACTCTTCAACTCTTTGTCACATCTGATATGGATGTTGTTGTATTTGATGTTGCTTTTAGGATTGGTGGTGGAACAAATGTTCACATGGGTATTGGGGGGCAGTATAGCAAGCTCTATTTCGGAAAGCCGATCAGCATGGGGAGGAGAATAGCTATGGAGATTAGAAATTGTGTAGAGAACAAGTGTTTAGAGGATATTGTTACGTAGGAGATTAGACATGGTCATTACATGTGTTTTTGACTGGAGATATGGATCCAACGAAATGAGAAATCTTTTTGGGTTAGAATCTATTGTGAAAAGATACATAGATGTTGAAGTTGCTATTATGAAGGGTTTGGAGGAAGCTGGTCTAGCACCAAAAGGCTGTGCAGAAAAGATTAGGGTTTGTGCCGAGACTATAAAACCTGAGGAGATATATGAGAGGGAAACTGTTCTTGGTCACGACATAGCATCTCTGGCTTACATTCTTGGTGAGAAATGTGGTGAGTGTGGAAGGTTTGTGCACCTTGGTGCAACAAGTTATGATATTGTTGATACTGCATGGGCTTTGATAATAAGAGATGCACTGGCAATTATAAAAACAAGGCTTTGGAGAGTTGTTGAAAAGCTCGTAGAGTTTAGCAAAAAATATGAGGATGCTGTAATGGCTGGGAGAACACATGGGCAGCACGCAGTTCCTATAACACTTGGATTTAAATTTGCTAACTATGTCTATGAATTTTCAAGAAGCCTTGAGAGGATTTGTGAATGTGAGAAGAGGGTTGTTAGAAGCAAGATTTCTGGTGCTGTTGGCACCATGGCTGCGTGGATGGGGAAAGGGCTTATTGTTGAATCCACAGCTTCTAAAGAGCTTGGCCTAGAACCACACACAATATCAACACAAGTTGCTCCAAGAGATGGTTTTGCAGAACTTGTTTCAAATCTTGCTATTCTTGCAAGCCAGCTTGATAGATTTGCTCTTGAAGTTAGAGAGCTTTCCAGAACAGAAATTGGAGAAGTTTATGAGGCTGTTAAAAGAGTTGGTAGTAGCACAATGCCTCAGAAGAGAAATCCTGTAACAGCTGAGAGGATATCTGGATTAGCAAAAATTGCTAGGTCATTAACAATAGCAGCGCTAGAGAATATTCCTCTTATGCATGAAAGAGACTTAACTAATAGTAGTAGTGAAAGAGTTTTGATACCACACATATTCATGGTTTTAGACCAGATGCTAGTTGATATGGAGAAGCTTCTAAACACTATACACATAGATGAAGAAGCTATGAGGAAAAATCTTTTGTTAACAAAAGGCGCTATAATGGCAGAAGCCTTAATGGTTAAACTTGTTGAAAAGGGTATGGCTAGGCATGAGGCACACAAACTCTTATCTGAGTTAGCATCTAGAGTTGGTGAGGAGGATTTCTACACCATTTTGGTGAAGGATGGTAGAGTACTAAGTTATTTAACAACTGAGGAGATTAGAGAGTTAATGAAGTATGAAAATTACTTGGGAAACTACAGGGAGTTGATCTATCGATCAATTAGTTATGCACAAAAAGCCAAATTGCTTTGCAAAAACATTTGAATGATCCAGATTTGAAGCACTAAATGTGGTAGTCACACACATGTATGTGATCTACAAACTCTATTACTGCATCCCCGTAGAATTTCCTGAGAACATCACCTCTTAAAACATTTTCTGGTTTTTCCATAACGTATTTGCCTTTTCCAAGAAGCATAACAAAACTTGTGTACTTCAGCAACATTTCTGGATCATGACATGTTGCAAAAACTATTTTTGTTTTACTTAGAGAGCCAATAACATTTGCTATTTCCACCCTTCCCTCTGGGTCTATAGATGATAGTGGCTCATCCAATAAAACAATTGGCATATCACATGCTATTGCTCTCGCTATGAATACTCTCTGTCTCTGCCCTCCGGACAATTTCCACAGGCTCTTCCCCCACAGCTCACCACCTATGCCAACAGAACTCAAAGCACTTTTAACAATGTTTCTCAGCTCATCTTTGCTTACAACAACACCTTTTTTCTTATGGCAAAGCTCAGTACCAAATTCAACAAATTCCCATACACTTATTGGAAACACCTCACTTTGTTTAAACAAGACCATTTGAGGTGATAAAGTCACAAACCTACCAGCTTTTTCAGCATCTCCAGTAACATCAACACCATTGATGTAAACACTGCCTTTAATAGGCTTTAAAAGACCTGCCAAGGTTTTCAAAAAAGTTGTTTTTCCAGCTCCATTGGGCCCCATAACCTGTATCAGCATAGGCTTGTTAACAACAATGTTAATATCTTCAATTAAGGGCTTGTCAAAACCTATTGACAGATTCACTACCTGTAGCATTTCTATCCCTATGTGCACAGAATTAAAAAAGCTTATATATGTTTGTGCACAATAGAAATTGTGTGAAAGACTATGAAAAATCAAAGTCTGGTTTCAGTAACTTTGCTAATTATTGTTACAGCAATAGCTATTGCTCCTCATACCGTAGCTGAGAATAGCAATGGACTTACTATAGTGGTTACATTTCCATTTCTCTACAACGATATTAAAATGCTTGTTTGCCAAGGAGATACTGTGATATCTCTTGTAAAACCCGGTATAGATCCTCACGAATATCAGCTTACACCATCAGATGTTGATGTGCTTAGAAAAGCTGATTTGATTGTATCAACAGCTCATACAGCATTTGAAATGCAGATTGAGAATCTTGTTAAAAGTGGTGAGGTGAAGGCAAAACTTGTTGAAATACCTAGGATACCAAACATAACATTTTTGATTCATCCACAAACAGGTAAGGTAAATTACCATGGTTTGTTGCTCTATCCTAAAAACTATGTATCGTTTATCATCTATTTAGAGAGTGTTTTAAAGAATATGAGAAGGAGTTGTGCTGATGTTTATAGAAGGAACATGGACTCTGTATTAACGGAGCTTAGAAAATTAGATAACTCAACAAGGAAATTAACTGGGTTTTTAGCTATAATAGATGTTCCAAAGATTCAATATGTTGTTAAGTGGCTAGAGCTAAACATTTCATACATTTTGCTAAAAGATGAGGAAACGCCCATAACACCTCAGGACTACCAAAATATTGAAATTATTTTGAAAACAAATAGAGATGTTGTGGTGATTGGTACTCAAGGTTCTTCAGCATGTGATAAGCTACGTGAATTGGCTAATGCCTATGGAAAACCATTTTTAGCTTTTCCCAATCCGCTGATATATAATGGCTCTTTAGACTATTTGAAGAGTGTTTCGCAAATTGTGAACAGCTATAACATAACTTTTTCACATACCAAAAGTGAAGGTGACAAAAACTTTGTTGTGATAACCACAACTGCTTTAGCAGTGGCTATTCTAGTGATAATTCTTGTGTTTATTGCTAGAAGAAGTAGGTGAGTATATGAAAACAATGGGGGTTATTTTAACGGTTTTAGCAATTGCTTTAGCAATTTACACAGCTATTTACATGCCCTTGACATGGTTTCTCGTATTCACATTCTCATCTCTTCTCTACGGCTTTGTAAGTCCTGTTATAGCATCTAGAAAACTGTTTTTCCTTGCTACAGAAGCTCCACATGCATCGCTATTCTCTGTTGTTATGGGGATATTGATCTATAAGTTGACTAATGTTTTGAATGAGTTTCTATGGGCTTTGATAATATCCATTATCCTAATAAACTTTGTTGGTTATTTTATTAGAGCTGGTACTGATCCCGATGTTGCAACATCAATTGTGATTTCTTTAACAGCTTCTGGAAGTGTTGTTGCAACATACTATGTTCTCACAATGTATAGTGTTCAATATAATCTATGGTCTTACATTCTTGGCGATCCACTGCTCGTAACATCTAGAGAGGCTTATCAACTAGTGGTTATAACCATAGTTGTTGTCATTGCAACAATTTATCTCTACATGATTAGCATATATATGGGTATAGACATTGATTATGCAAAGCTCTCAACAAAGAATATCTGGCTGTATGACACAGCATTTTACATTATACTTGGGGTGTCGTCAGTTGCACTTCTAAAAATTGTTGGATTTGTGCTTGAGCACATATTGCTAACGCTTCCAGCAATAATTGCTGCAAACATTGCTTCGAGTGCTAGGGAAGCAATGCATATTAGTGTTTTATCATCTGTTACATCATCACTTCTTGGTTTGCTTCTATCAATAAGAGTTAACATTGCTCCAGCTGGTGCCATAGGATTTATAATCCTACTCATCTATATAATAGCAAAGATTGTTTCGGTGCGGAGAAGTGCCTAAAAAGAGGTTTGGTGTATCTGTAGAAGCGTCGCTTTATTTGAAACTAGATGAAATAGCGAAAAAACTTAATGTTAACAGATCAGATGTTGTTGAAGAAGCTGTTAAAAACTATGTGAGAGACTTGGGGCATTTTGTAGAGAAACACTATTGCTGTGGCATGATAATAGTTGAGGATCCTGACAACACTGAGATAGAGAAGATACTAACAGCAAATAAGAGGATTGTACTAAACTATAGCCATTATCACATAAACAATAAATGTGTTTACACAATAATTGTGCAGGGAGATTCAATGGATTTAGCAATGCTTTATAGCAGCATCTCTAGAGTGAAAAGTGCTAACAGAAGATACATCCCACTACACACCAAGTAGTAGATTCCTATTGCAAAATGCTTTTGAATTGAGGTATGCAAATCTCTATTTCAATGCCATAAACACTTCATTTAACATGAATCAATTCAGTTAGTAATTCAGCAAAACTTATTTACTTCTCATTAACTTACTAAGATTTGGATTGGATAAAATGGGGTCGGAGTTGAAGGCAGTAAATCTTAGAACAGAGTTTGTTGTTAATCCTATTGGTGTTGATGATCCAAGACCCAGGCTCTCATGGGTTTGCATTCATGGTGAGAGAAACCAGATCCAAAAGGCTTATAGAATTATTGTTGCTAGTTCTATGGAAAAGGCTTTGAATTGTGTTGGAGATGTTTGGGATAGTGGTGTTGTTGAGTCTGATTCTAACATAGTTGAATATGGTGGACCACCTCTAAAGAGTTTCACAAGATATTATTGGAGGGTTAAGTGGTGGGATGGAAATGGTAGAGAAAGTGCTTGGAGTGATGTGGCATTGTTTGAAACAGGTGTTATGGACTCTAAGGAGTGGAGGGGCTTTTGGATTGGTGGTGGCCAGCTTCTGAGAAAGGAGTTTGTTGTTGATGGTGATGTTGAAGAGGCTAGAGCATATGTATCTGGTCTTGGATACTATGAGCTTAGGGTAAATGGTGAGAAGGTAGGTGATAGGGTTTTAGACCCTCCGTGGAGTGACTATGACAAAACTGTTTACTATACCGTCTACGATGTTACCAAGCTTGTGAAGAAAGGATTGAATACTGTTGCTGTAATGCTTGGAAGGGGTAGATATAGCCAGAAGTTTGCAGGGGTTAAGTACTATGATGAGCCAAAGCTTCTTCTAATGCTTAGAATAAAGCTTGTTGATGGAAGAATTATAGAGGTTGTTTCTGATGAAACATGGAAATGCATTGACAAAAGCCCAATAATAGATGATGACATTTATAGAGGATTTAAATACGATAGAAGGTTGGAGCCTGTTGGATGGGATAAGTCAGGTTTTGACGATTCAAATTGGAAGAATTGTATAAAGGTTTCACCACCTAATGGTGTTTTAAAATCTTCATCCACAATCCCAGGAACAAAAGCAGTTGCTGTTTTAAAGCCTAGGGAAATGTATAATCCAAAGCCAAATGTCTATGTTTATGACTTTGGTCAAAACATAACTGGCTGGGTTAGAGTTCGTGTAAGAGGTTGTAGTGGTGTTGAGGTTAGGATAAGGTATGCAGAGAATTTGAATTCTGATGGAACATTGAATACTAAGAATCTTGGAGGTGCTGAGGCAACAGATGTTTTCATTCTTCGTGGAGATCCTATAGAGGTTTTGGAGCCCAAATTCACATATCATGGATTTAGATATGCTGAAATCTCAGGGTCTATACCACCGCCATCACTAGATGATGTAGAAGCTATTGTTGTTCACGCAGATTTAGAGCCCATAGGCTCTTTCTCATGCTCCAACAAGCTCATTAATGATATTCACAGAATTGTTATTTGGAGTTTGAAAGGGAATTTAACAAATGGTGTTCAAACTGATTGTCCTCAAAGAGCTGAGAGAATGGGTTGGCTTGGGGATGCGTGGCTTTCCTCAGATTCGGCAATTCTAAACTTTAACATGATTAAATACTATGAGAAGATAGTTAATGATATTATAGATGCTCAGAAAGATGATGGTTCCATACCGGATGTTGTACCACCATACTGGGTTCTTTACCCTGCTGATCCAGCGTGGGGTACAGCATTCATATACATACCATGGGCGCTTTACCTATACTATGGGGATAGAAGAATTATTGAAAGAGTTTATGAGCATGCAAAAAAGTGGTGGAATTATCTGTACTCCAATACTAAAGACTCTATTCTATACTTTGGAAAATATGGTGATTGGGTTCCTCCTGGAAGAGTATTCAACATTCAGGACTGTCCGATGGAGATCATAGCCACATGGATACTCTATAGAGATGCTAAAATATTGAGCAACATGGCCAAGGTTCTTGGGAAATATGATGAGGCAAAGTATTTTGAGAACAAAGCTCTTGAAATAAGCAATGCATTTAACAAGACGTTTTTACATGAAACAGATATGTTTGGTCGCAAAATAGTGGGCTACTACTCAGTATACACTTCACCAGCAGGAACAAAGCTTTACCTTGGTTCGCCAAGATTTGGAGGTTCTCAGACATGTCTGGCTTTGCCTTTGGCAGAGGATTTGGTGCCAAGAGAGAGGGTAGATGACATTTTGAAGGCTCTTGTTCATAGTATAGAAGTTGATTGGGATAAGCATCTAAATGTTGGGATACTGGGAGCAAAATATGTTCTAGAGGTTTTGGCTAGATACAACAATTTGCAGTTAGCATATGATGTGGTAACGCAAGAAACTTACCCAAGCTATGGATACATGATCAAGGAGGGGGCAACAACGCTTTGGGAAAGATGGGAAAAGCTAACAGGATCTGGTATGAACTCTCATAATCATCACATGTTTGGAAGCATAGATGCTTGGTTCTACAAATGGTTAGCAGGAATACAGATTAGTGAACCAGGGTTTAGAAGCTTCACAATAAAACCACCAATAATCAAAGGCTTGGACCATGCCTCAGCATACATCTACACAGTAAAGGGGTTAGTGCATGTATCATGGAGTAGAAGTGGCAATGAACTTGAGGTAAACTTCTCTGTACCTGTGGGATCTACAGCTAAACTGTTTATACCAAAGCATGTTAATGGTGGCAAAATAAGCGATGTATTTGAAGGAGAAAGGCCTTTGTGGAGACAAGGCGAGGTATATAAGGTGGATGGTGTTCGAAACATAGTGAATGAAAAGGAGTATCTAGTAGTGGAAGTTGGTTCTGGAAGCTATAAATTCAAAGCATACTATAGATAAACATAGAATTCGCTACAATATTAACTAAAAACTAAAACATTTTTAAATTATTTCTAGATAAAACAATGTGTGAGTTGCATGAAAGGTATTAGATACTCACCTATTGCTAGTGAAGGTTTGGAAAACATTTTCTATTGCTGGACCAGGGTTGTTAGTAGTGTTAAGGGCTTTGAAGAGGAGTTTAGAGTTTGTAGACCAAGTGATTTTTGGCTTTATAGCGATAGGGAGAAAAGATACACAGAATTTGTTTCGAAATATGTTAAGCCTTCTGGTCACATAACTGTTTCTCTTAGATCTAAGGAGTTGTTTAGCTGGGGTGTTTTCGAGGTTTTTGCCAAGCTTCCAAGATTTGAAAAAGGACCTATGTTTTGGTTTGGTTTTGAACTTGATGATCTTTTTGGTGGTGGTGTAGTTCATTTTATGTGGCATAGTGGAGAAGGTGTTTTAAAGGCTTTTGCTGGTGGTTTTAGCTCTAGAGTTGAAATGGATTTAACAAAGTATCTTCCTGTAGATGCAAGTGATAGGAAGCATCTCTATAGAATTGTTTATAGAAGAGGTCTTGCAATGTGGTTTATAGACAATAGGCTAAGGGCTATGGCAATTATTGGTGTTGGTGATGTTAGAGACTCTGGTATACTATACAATGGGGATCCATATGTAATAGGATTTACAAGAGATGCTCCATCATCTGCACTACCAGTTCTACTCGATATTGATGGTGGAGATGTTGAAAAGTCTTTTGAGTGGCAAGATCTTCATCCATGGGATCTCAGAATATCTAATGGTGATTCAGAAACACCAATTGTGATAGATCTTTACAAACATGGTGAAGATAAAAAGCTGGTTGATGCTTTAATTGACAAGGAGGTTGTTTCTGCACCAATACCAGGAACACTAAGACACAAGGAAATAACATTTGTTGCTGATAACGAGTGTAGATTGGCAATAGAAGCTTTTGTCAATGGCAATTGGTTTGGCGTTGTGGAGGCAGATATAGATCCAAAAAAGATTCACAACATAGTTATAGAGAATATGGGCATTCTTTACAGGTTAGTGATAAAACCAAGAAAAGTGCTGAGAGTTATAGAGGCAAAGGCGTTTCTACAATAGAGAAGAGTTATGCATATAAAAATTCCTAGTTTTTGTACAATGTTTAAAAGCATGGCATTTTGAGTTTGTTTTAATTTCATGCAATGTTCTAGGGTAGTTGAGATGCTGTTTATTTAGGATGCTTCGCTTCTGTGAAGATGGTTATGATTGGTGGTAATGTGATTGAGGTTAGTATTGTTGGTATGAAGGAGTAGTACGTCCAAGGAAACTTGAATTGGCCATAGGCACTAACACCTATAGCCAATGCAAAGCTCACTATCATTGTAACTATTATTGCTATTGGCGATACTCTTTTTGAGTATAACCCATATATAATGGGCCCTATTAGAACCCCTGCTAATATGGATGTTGTAACACCGAATAGCACAATTATCATCTCTGGTGGTTTAGTGGCTAATGCTATGGACGAGACAGCTACAGCTATTGTTGCTATTCTATAAAGAGCAATTTCCTTTCCATGATCCAATGACACAAAGTTTTTAATGAAATCTCTTATGTTTTGAGTCATCACACCTAGTATAGCACTTATCGTGGACATGGATGCTGATAGAACTGCTACAACAAATAGTGCATCAAATCCTTTTGGCATAATGTTTTGAACAAGATAAACAAATGAATAGTCAGGTGCAACATTATTACCAACAATAATTCTTGATGTTGCAGATGCAAGATCTAGAGATAGTGTGAAAACAGCTGAAATAGCTGTTGCAATAACTGTAGCTGTTCCTAGCGAAATTCTATTTCTTACACTTACAAACCTAAGTAGCAATGCTGGATTGCCCCATCCTAAAAATCCTAGACTTAGATAAAGTGTAAACAGTGGTAGAGCGTCTTTGTAAGGCCAGCCAGCAAGAGAAGGATCAATTGCTCTTAGCTGTGTTGATAATGTGTCTAAGCCTCCAACCCTTAATAGAGAAACAACACATATAGCTATAGCCATGAAAATCATGAAAATTGCTTGCACAACTTGAGTCCACATCTGAGCTATGTAACCACCAACAGCCGTGTATATTGCTGTAACAATACCTGTTAAAAGCAATGCATAAAGATAATCTATAGATGCCACAACCTCTACCGCTCTAGCTGTGCCAATAAGAGCAGAGACATTGTATATAAGCAAACCAACAAACATCACAACTGAGGTTACTAAACCTGCTAACCTAGATCCATACCTCTTCTCTACAAATTCTGAAATAGTTATGAAGCCAAGTCTTCTTGACAGACACGCAATTCTTGGGCCAAGCAATATAAAGGCTAGTGCTGTACCAATAAGAACAACAAAAACATCTTTCCACACAACTGGCAACCCATACTTCCACCCAAGAGCTGTGGCACCAATGAATACAACAGAGCTGAAATACGTTGTAAAAAAGGATAGCGCAACGAAAACGCCACCAACATTCATACCACCAACATGAAGATCAGCAACACTTTTCACTCTATTCATAGCAAAAAATCCTATTAAAATCATTGCCAACATGTAGAGAACTAAAACAACAACAAAGTAAATAATCATCGACTCTCACCACACACATTATCTTCGCTATATCCATTTTTAGACTTAATGGCATAAACTATTGCCAAAACTACGGCAATTAAATACATTGATATGCCTAAAACTATATCCCACGATACAATAGACAACACCAGAACATAGTTATGCGAAGAGGTTTAGTTAAAAAGCTTTGTTGTACATAAGCCAAAAATTCTTGATTTAATATTAGCAGTATTAAAAACTCTTAAAATGAAATTATTGTGTTAAGCTAAGGTCATATTTCTACTACATGCTTTTCACTAACATACATTTCTTTGAACTGTCCATTTACATAGTACAGAAGCGTGCCAGAAGCTTTTGATTTGATAATTAGCTTGTTGTTCAGCTTATGAATTTCAATTGGATATGGAGGCAGTAAATATTCCTTCAATCCTATAACCGATTTCTCATTCTCTATAGGAGCAAAGACTATGATCTCTGCCTCAAGCTCTTTCAGCTTAACACTAATTTTTTCATTGCTTTCCACAACACCCATTTTGTTACTAAGCACCATGTAATATGCGTATTTCTTGCCTTGTATACTGTATGGCATAATGTCGAGTCCAATACTCTCCTCTATTTCAACACCTTCTCTATTAACATTAACTAAGGCAATAACATATGAGTTTCCAACTTTAGATGCTATCTTTAACAATGTTTTCTCGTTGTATGGATCTTTAAATAGAATGTCTTTCGTTGGTAAACCAGGTTCATCAACTTTTACAGTTTCTCCATTTGGTAACACAATTCTCTTTAACAATTCAACATTTGTTTTCTCTGGATGCCTATCTGTTATATATATTGGTCCTCCACTAAACACTCTCGCAATTGCATGTACCAATGCATATGGGTCGTAGCTCATCCACATGTCATAATCCGGATAGGCTATGTGGCTAAACAAAAGCGAGTTATAGACACTAAACATTGTATGAAGTTTTGCATCTGCTTTCCAAAATGGTATGTAATCCATTGAAACCCTCATAGCGTTGCTCAAAAAGTAATTGCTATAGTCTTCTGGTGCCATGGACATGCAATTAAGTATTTCTAAACCATTTACCTTAGCAGCAACTTGCAAAGCTATTTGAATATTTTTAGCCACTTCACCAACTGTTTCCTCACCCCAGTACAGAGCATGGATAACCCACTGGTTATCTACTTTAACCATGTCAAAGCCGTTGCCTTTAACCCAGTTCAGAAACTTTGTATAGAAGTTCACAGCTTTTTCTAGTTGTGGTGGAGGAACATAGGCATTGGTAATGGTGAATCTGTGTCCCTCAACACCAATCTCATCAACAACACTTTTTTCAAACCCACCCCAGTGAACATTTATTGTGTGCCAAAGACCAACAAACTCTATGCCAAGTTTCTTAAGCTCTTCAACTGTTTGTGATAAACCCCTTGGAAACTTATTTGCATCAGCACCCAATGTCTTTAATATTCTAGCAAACCACAAATCACCTCTTCTAACCTCATTCTGCCAACCATCATCAATAATAACCCATTTAATTGGCACACCTCTCTCAAGAAGCCCCTTAACAATTTTAACAACATTATCATGAGATAGATCATCAGTTAAAAGAGCATTCCACGAGCACCAACCAAGCTTATCAACAAAGAATGGCTTTTTCTTCTCAACTCTAAGCTTTAAAACAGCTTTTTTCGATGCATTTAAAATACATTGCTTAACAGCATCATAGGGATTGTTAGAAACAGCTATGGAGACAGCCCATGATTTTCTAACACTATATCTCTCTTTACCAAGAAATAGAGAGACTCTTAGCCCAGGCCCTAAATAAGCTGTTACATCGCCATTGCTAAGAGTCAAAAGCGCTGCAAAAGCATTGCCTGTTCTTCCCAAGGCAAAAACACTGTAGCTAGGTACATTATCCACATCTGTAACTACTGGATATGTCCAACATGGAAATCTTCTAGCATAATCAATATGGCTCATGATAGAGAATTGTGGAGGGTACTGAGGAGAGTCACTAGGCTTAGGAACCCTAGGCTCTCTATCCACAGCCAATGGATTGTAATACCCAAATGCTTGAGAGTAGATAGAGCCAGCATCTGGATGAAGTGTAAGCACAAAAACCTTGCCCTCAACACCAATCTCAAGACTAATCTCACCAAATATGAAGCTATTCAACGGCTTTAACGAAGTAACCTCAACACCAATTAAACCATTCTCAAAAGATACTTCAACAACAGCATTATCACACTTAAAAACAGTTTTCTGAGCCTGGGACTCAGCAGTTTTGCAAACTTCTTTTGATCCATCGGCATAGAATAGATTTAAACCAGCAATTTTCAGGGTAAAACCCATTCACATCGCCAAGAAGCTAGAAGCTCATGAGGCAAAAATAAAAACTTATATGAAAGTATGCATTGCGTTAAAGTTGAGGATTTCTAATTTGTCAACAAAGCAATCAATTTATTTACAACAGCCTCTTTCTCCTTAACATCGAAAGCTTTCTTGTATTGCCTAGCCAGGTGAGTGATGGTGCTTTCGTCAACATCTATGTTTAGAATTTGCCTATTTCTAATAATAAATGATGCAATTCTTGGAATATTTGATGGATTTGGATGCTGTCTTGCAGATTCAAAATCTATGAAAAATGGTTTATTCACATTGTTGCACATGTAAACTACTTGCCTAGTTGGATTGGATATTTCTAAAATGTCTACACCAGTTCTATCCATTTCAAAAGATGCTTTCACCAAACTTGCAATAGCTTTTCTAATGTTGTTTACATCAAAATTCTTGATAATGCCTTCTAGTGTTGATCCATCAATATATTCTCTCACAATAAAGTTTCTGCTATATGCTACTAGCTTAGGTGAGTAGCCAATTCCATATACTTTTTCAAGTATTTTTGCTTCGCCTTCCAAAGAATCTCTTTTAGAATCTACTCTTCTAATCTTCAAGGCAACAAAATCGCTATTCACATGCTTAGCAAGAACAACAACAGCTGCATGACCCTTGCCAACAACTCTAAGATTTTTTCCAAAAACCACATTACCAAAGCTATAAACATTTCTTACTCCAAGTACAGCAAGCTCTTGCAATCTATTACTACAGCACATGCTATCATCAATGGGATAACATAAAATCATGCACAAATCCTTCTCACTATTTATCGCCCTAACACTATACTCTCTGCAGAGCATCTCATCAACCCTCAGCAATATTCAAGCCAATTAACACTTTGTTTAACTGACTGACCTCCTCCCCGCTATTAGCTCATCGGTTCCCAGCATCTATTCGTTTTCACATCTGTCATCTGCTGAGCAGTTGGGAGGGCCAGAGCTTCCCCCATCTGAATACTCTGTATTGCTAATCCCGCATCGAATCCTTGGGGGCAACCCATCACCAAAACACTGAATACAACTAGTATTCATCATCACAAGAAAATATGGAACATAAAGCTTATAAATTTTTCATTCCCGCCTTGAAATAGTGAGGCTTTCAGTTGGAAACAACTGAGATAAGTTTTTATAGAGTAGCCTCCAATCATTATTTCGTGAATTAAGATGAAATTTGATGATGTATTCAATGAGATATACAACGAGGTAAAAAACATACTTGTAGTGGATATTCATGAGCATTTAAATCCTGAGAAGCTTTCTCATGCTAGTTTCGAGGACATACTATTCTATCATTACATCGTTACAGAGCTTTCCTCTTCTGGCATGGACAGAAGCGAATTTGAGAAGAGAAGAGGTGTTGATAAGTTACTATATGCCCTTCCATACTTCAAATATGTGAGGAACACAGCAACTTTTTGGTCTCTTAGACAAATGCTAAAGGATTTGTATGGCCTTGATATAAAAACTATTGATGAGAATAATTGGAGAGATGTGGTAAGTGCTATTGAGAGCAGAGCTAATGATGAGAAAAGAGCTTTTGAAATATTAACAAAAACATGTGGAGTTAAAAAGTCGTTTCTTACTCTAAACCCATTTGCAAATGTTAAAGAGTTTAGAAAAGATGTTTTTACAGGTGTTCTGAGAATAGATAATCTGGTCACATATTTAAGTAAAGACTCTTTGACCAGTTTAGAGAATGTAACAGGAGTTGAAATTAGATCAGCTGAGGATTTGGATAAAGCTGTTGAGACTTTGTTTAAAAAGTTTGAAAATGACATTGTTGCAGTTGCTCTAAGTCCTCTTCCAAGCGAGTTATATAGTTTTGTTGAGCCATCTGAAATACAGCTATATCTCAGGGAGCTTAAATCAAGAGGTTATTTAGAGCCTTACGCAAAAAGCTTGTTATCATCATATGTACTACAAAAATTCCTAGATCTGTGCAATGAACACAAAAAGGTTTTCCAGCTTATGATAGGTGTTGAAAGACCTGTTCCAGGTGCTGCACCACCAGATTATGCAATAACCCATGTTAACTACGATCAGTTAATCAACTTGACAAAACTTTTTGCTGTTTATCCAAATGTTAAATTTGATGTTATTTCAGCTGATATGAGATTGGTACATCCATTAACAGTTATTGCGAAAAACTATAGAAATGTTTATGTAAGTGGATATTGGTGGTACTCAATGTATCAAGCAATTATAAGAGAGTATCTAAGGCTAAGAATACAAATGCTTCCCTACAACAAAACATGTGGTTTCTTTAGCGATGCATATGTTGCTGACTGGGTATATGGAAAAGTTGTTTTAGCTAAAAAGCAAATAGCTTATGTACTTTCCGAAATGATTTACGAAGGCTACATTGATAGGGATTTAGCTATTGAAATAGCAAATGCTTTACTGCATGAAAATGCTGAAAAGCTTTACAATCTATAGCGTTTTTCAATGGTTTTTCCATTGAATAGAAAAAGATACTTCTATGACAACAACCTTGAAATGCTTCTAAAAGATGTTGTGAATACTCTAAAAGACTATTTTCCAAACATCAAAATTGATAATGTCAAGGTTGTTGTTTGTAGAAATTGCAAATCCAAGGCTCTTGCAAGAATATACATGCTTCCACCTGTTTGGAGATTTGTTTTGGGTCTTGAGCCAATGTATGTTATTGAGGTTATAGAAAAGAACTTTTCTCTTTTAACACAAAGCGAAAAGATCAAGGTTTTTATACACGAGCTTTTACACATACCAAAGAATTTTTCAGGTGGTTTAAGGCCTCATGGCAAGTATGTTAACAGCTATTTAGTTGATAAACTATATAAGGAATATGTGAAAAGAAAGGCTTGTGTGACTTAGTTGGGGAGAAAACCGATTAGTTTTATTGAAGAGATTTGTCTAGATAAAGATGTGCTTCAGAGGAAGGCTGAGCTTCTTCAAAAAGAGTTGGAGGAGGTTGAGAAGCAGATAAGCGAATTGAAGATGAGAAGAAATTATTTGAAGAGCGAGCTTAGAAAAGCTTTGATGAGGTTAGAAGAGTTAAGGAATGTATGCAAGGAGTAGAGAGCTGTGAGGAGAATCTACATAGGTTTGGACCTGGCTGCGAAACCAAGTAGATGCACAGGTTTTGTAGCTATAGAACACAAACAAAAACTTGATGTTGTTGAGGCAATGTGTCTTAGTCTAGACGATGAAATAGTCTATGCTGTAACTAGATTCGAAAACCCAGTAGTTGCTATAGATGCTCCATTAACAACTAGCGACAAGCCCTTGAGAAGTGTTGATAGAAAAATGATTTTGCTTGGTTATAGAGTTTTGCCACCGTCATTACCTCATATGAGGATGTTGACCAGTAGAGCAATTTCCATAGCCACTAAGCTAAGGGAATATGGTGCAACAGTTATAGAGACTCATCCAAGAAGTGTTTTAAAAAGCAGCAAGTGCTCTTCTGTTGAGGATTTGGCCAAGAAGCTTGGCATAGAACTTAAACCAAACATTGCTAAAAACAAGGACATTAGAGATGCGTTTCTAGCTGCTGTAGCTGCGCTGTGTTTTGATTTTAACTGTTCTAACCCCATTCAAGAATCTGATGGTGTTATATGGCTTATCAAAGAACTGTGTCTATATAGCAACTTAAATAGTTAATGTTATCTAATGATTTTTCTATCCTCCTTTATCAAGTGGTTTGAGCATAGACAGTGCTTCAGTATGTATGTTGCATAGCGATTTGAATATTTAAAGTCTGAGAGAGGTGTTATGAATGTTTCTCTACTTAATATAAAATCGTTTGAAACTAGGTAGTGTGCCCTATCCAGTATAAAACCTATGTTAACAACATCACTATCACAAACAACGAAACCATGCTTCTTTGCCTCATCAATGAGATGAAGGTAAAGAATTAAAAAGTCTTTGTATTGGGTTTTGCAAAATGATGCATTTTCCTGAGATGGGGAAAGTGTTGCTACATAAACTCTTCTACCATTCTTTAGCGCATTTTCAGCAATTCTTGTTATAAACTTGATTGAATTGATGCTTAAACATGGTATCAGCATAATAATTTCTGAGTATGTTATAGCACCATTTACCAGCTTTTCAAGTAATTTATATGCTGTATCGCCTCTAGCTATAGGTGTTTCAACTTGAACCTCATTTTTTAATGCAACATTTTCAACACTTGCTATAACATCCTCCGCCATAAGCTCTTTGGGTATTACAACACTTTTAAATTTGACAAAATCTCTATAGCCACTGATTATATGCAAGAACATTGAAATATCGCCTAGGACTATATCCGAAAAAAGTTCTGGATCGAAACACTCAGAATATATCTCTACATCGTTGTCTATACTAATACCACATTTTATTCTAGGTCCACGCTCTCTACAAAGATTTAGAACCTCTGTACAGACGTTGGAGTCTATAAATGCTTCTGAAAAGGTTTTCAAATCTTTTTTAGCTAATTTCGATAAAGCTGTTGATGCATCAAATGGAACTACTCTTGCTTTTGTTTCAAGAAAATCATTTATGATTTGATTATCTAGCTTATTTACATTGTATCGCACATACACTTTCTCAATATCTATTCTCGATTGTGGAAAAAGCTTTTTTACAAACATAGACACAGCTCTCAAAAACTTCTAAATTCAATTTGATTTCAGCACACAGCATTTTAAGTCTCAATATCTACAAGTTCTTCAAGTTCTTTTCCATGAACCTTCAGAATGTGTGTAACAAATGCAGATGCTCTTAAAAGCCTCTTTTTGCAAAATGGGCATATGAGAAGACCTCTATATGGCGAAAGCTTTTCAATTGCTCTTTTAGCTGTTGAATACTTCTCGAAATAGTGATTAGAACCAAAGAGAGGTTCTAAGCCTGCAAGCCAGCGAGCAATGGATCTAAGCACCTTGTCCCTGTCTCTACTCTTTAAAGCCATAAGCGCACCTTACTGTATACAGTTGTCTACTAAATGTTTAAAACTTTTTCTGAAGCCTCTAAGAAATGTGAGTAGCAATGGCTTTTCTCAGAGAAGTTTTAATGAAGATTAGACGAAAAGGAGCAAATGAAATGAGTATTGAAGAGACTTTAGCTGCATATAGACTTCTTCTACATGTTAGAAAAGACTTGGTAGAATCTTTCTATAACATTGCCGAAAGAAGGCTTAGGGAAGTATATGACGATTTTTCAATGACTATGTTGAAACTAGATAAAACTATACAAACTCTTAGAAGAATTTTGGAAAATGAAGCCAAGATTTCAATTGATGAGTCTAAGACTTTTAGCATTGATGAAAACATACAAAAACTTTCTTTAGAGACATCACTAGCTTTTAGAAGTTTGCTGCAAAATGCTAAGTTGTTAAAGGAGTTTTCACAATCAATGCCGCACCAATATCTAAGAGCTATTCTCAGAGGAGTTGATGATGCTATAGACAAGGTTATTAAGATTCTTGGGGGTTTCTAAGCACATCAGAGTATTCTTCACACTTACTAATCTTAAGTACTGAAGTATCCTTTCTGTGAGAAAAATTTTTATTCTGAAATGATGAAATTATTCTGTAGAGGGATAAACAATGGATTTTTATAGATGGGCAAAAGTATTTTCAATTCTATTCTTATTAACACTTGCAATAGGGTTGTACACAACCCTATCACAGGGTTATATAGTTGATGAGTCTAGACATGTAACAATAGTTGCTGTTTCCCAGCTTTCAAATGGTTCCTACATTGGTGTTGCTGCAGATCTATATGTGAGAGTGGCTTGCCCTGGCCAGGGGCATGTATATGTTGAGACATATCCTCTTGCTGAAATAGATTTGCAGGCATCGACAAGAATTGCAGCAATTGTTGCTAGCAGCATTGCCAACATGAGTTTTAGTAGCTGCGACTTCTTCGCCTCGGTAAAATCAGATTCGCCAATTATTGGAGGGCCTAGCGCTAGTGGTGTAACTGCTGTTGCTTTTGCCTCTGCACTTCTAAAACTTCCACTAAATGAAAGTGTTGTTATGACTGGTATGATAATGCCTGATGGCAGCATTGGACCTGTTGGAGGAATCTACTACAAATTGGGTGCTGCAGCTTCTAGAGGTGCCAAGATTTTTCTTGTTCCATATGGGCAAACAACAGATGTTATCTATAAAGTTGTTGCTCAGAGAGTGGGGCCGTTGATTATGTATAGAACTGTTGCTCAAACAGTTGATCTTGTTTCCTATGGTGCTCGTCTAGGTGTTGTTGTTAAGCCTGTTGCCAATGTTTATGAGGCTTTAAATATTTTTACAAATGGGCTGTTTTCCTATGTTGTGGGGGGCTATGAGAAGAGAATTGATGAGATATACAACTCTATGAAACCATTTTTAGCAAACATGATTTCGAGCATAAAGACTGAGATTAGTAAAGCTGTCAATGAGAGCAAGTCTTTAGAGAGCAAGGTTCAGAATTATTATGTAAGACAGTTGTTGAGTAGCATAGATAATAACTTGAAAACGTACATGAGTAATGGTAGTAAATTTGAATCTCAAAACCAGCTATACCTAGCAGCATCATCATATTTCCAAGCTTTGATATATGCTTATTGGAGACTTTACCTATTGCGTACCGTTTTGAATAAAAGCTATTTACAAGATTTTGCAAGTAGTTTGAGAAGCCAAATCTTAAGGGATATCGCTAATGTTGTTTCAATGTCTAAAACAACAGTTGATTTGTCAAAACTTTCAGCAATTATAAATACTGTTGATAGACTTTATGAAGCCTATATATACCTCAATAGAAGCTTGTCAACAAGCTACATAGACATGTCTACTCAGTATCTTGCAATTGCTTCTGCAAGACTCTACACAGCAATGTTTTGGAAGAGTCTAGTAAATGTTAACATCCCTACAAATGTTTTTGTTGAACCATCGAATATAGAGTCCTTGGCGACAACAATATCTGCTCTTGCTCAAAACATTTACAGCTACATAATAGCATTCTCATCATCTGTTTCAATACCTCAAAATATTTTCTCGGAGGCTCAAACCAGATATAGTTTAGCATCCTATGCTAACACATCTATAGAGAGAATGGCCCTGGGGATAAGCTCCATTAGCTACATGTATTTAACACTGCTATCAATGTTTATGGAGAACATAACCTCATCTCTAGAAGCATTAAACAAAACAATAGATATTCTGTTAACACAACTAGATGGTAATATTCCAGTTGATGTCCCACTTCTACTAGAGCTTGGTACAAGTGCTGATATCAACACAAGAATCTATGGATTGGCACAACTATCAATGCTGCTGTCAATGTATAGAATGTTGGAGATAGAAACACTTGCAAAAACAACTCAATACATAACCACAACAACTTCACCAAAAACACTAACAGGCATTACTATAACAAACATAGTTACATTGATAAAAACAGTAACAATCGTAAAGACAGAAACAGCCACAGCAACATATACCTACACCCAAACAGTTACACCAACACTACAAACAATAGCAAGCAAAGCTCCCCAAGGAGTTAATATCATGGTATTTGTCTTGATATTGTTAGCTATTATAGCTATAGCTATTGCAATAAAGTTTATTAAAACATAGTTATGTAGCTATGAAGAATTATGCTTAGACTAAATATCATCTTTTTCTAAAGAACCTTTCTTCAGCAATCAAAGCATTAAAAACAATGTGATGGTAATCTCTATAGCCATTTGCTTCAGCAATCCATGCTAGCAGCCACGGAGAATAGTAAACTCTTTTATTGGATTTGTTATCTCCATTGCCATTATTGCCATTTCCCAGAGCAAATCCATCACCAGGTTTTTCAATTAGAGATGCTGAGCCATTGAAAATAGCTTCAACTGCTTTTAAGACTATCTCTGCATCTTCCTCTCTCACACCACCATTCAAAGACCTTATAACAATTCTCAAATCATCTTTCTCAACGACAACCTCGCTCATACAATTACACACCAACTTTTCTTCAAATCTCTTGAATCTCCGGGCTAGATAAAACTTTCGCTTTAAGCATTACTGGCAGTATTTATATTTGCCTTAACATTAGATTTTTATAGAAAAGCATGTGAGAAGTTATGGGGAGAATAATAAGAACTAGAGAGGGGTTTGTAATTGATTCTGAAACTGGTGAGGTTATTGATGATAAGCCCTTTGAGTTTCTGGAAGATCTTTCTTGGAATAGCTATACATGCTTTGACGAAGAAAGTGTTGAAAGAATTATTAACAGTATTGTTCCTGGACTTGTAGAGATTCTCAAGCTTTATCTAAGAAAAAGTCTTTGCAGTTCCAGATACAATGAAATAGAAAATGTTTTGCAAAGTTTGTGGGGTTCTAGTGCAGCGAACATAGTTGGTAAAGCAATTCAAAGAAGATTAGAAGAGGAAATAGATGTTTATGAGGCAAAAGCATATAATCTTGCTGGTTTGCCGGGGTTGAGTATGTATAGATGTTTTAGGAAAGCTGGTTATGAGCCTCAGGACATAATCAAGGCTCTTAGCAACGTTATTCAAGGTTCTGCAAATAATGAAGCTCCTCTTCAAATGTTTTTGTCTAAACTATTTCAAGAAGTTAGAATGTGTAGAAGAAAAACTCTTGTGAGGTGGGTTTCAAAGCCGCTGAAAAACCAAATAGATGTTTCATTTGCTGCTACAGTTCTGAATGCAGAGATTAGAACCATTGGAAGGTTGAAGTATATAACAACGAAGATCGATGGATTTGGTGTGCAAATAACAGCTAATAAAGTGGATGTATCATCAAAGGCGAGTGAGGTTGAGAATGTGTTGAATGTTTTAAGCTATTTAAGTAGAAGACTTGGAGTGGAACTGTCGAAGCCATTGCCAATGGTTGCAACAATTGTTATAAAACTTCCGTTTAGAGTAAATATAAATGTTTTGGCTGCTCATGAAAATGGTGAGGTTCAGGGGAAGAGGGCTAAGATAACGAGAAAACACTACACCATACTTGCATATCCAACAACAGTCAACATTTATGCTAAACTTGATGGGTTTTTAGACAAGATAGAAAGCATTGTTGCCGAGGCTTTACCAATTATATGTACCTATATGGAGAAGTAGCTAAACAGCTTTATAGCCTATGTAGAGTAGCGAGGTTGCAAACGTCATGCTGCCACATAAAGCAATTGCTACTGGTGTTACAGTTGCCAAAGCCGCTAAACTTGTCACTAAAGATGCTGCTAGCATCATTAGCGTCATTTTCTTTAGCACTATTCTTGGGTGAGCAGAGCCAAAAACTTTTGTAGCTATTTTGCTTGCCAAGCTCTTTTTGTACTTCAAGTAATATGGCTGTCTATAGAAAATTGCTAAACCCTCGTCAGTAATTCTGTAGGAGATTGTCGTTGTTTTTATGTTTATTTTCAGAGGCCTCAATATTTTTGCTAATGCTGCAAGCAGTTTTGATGTTTTCTCAACTCTCTTAAAAACTCTCACACCACCTCTTCTCTCACTGAACATCTCCATGTATGTTCTAGCCCTATCCACACCAAGCTTCATAGCATCGGCTATGTCCGCTAGAGTCAGTTCCCCATTTTTGCTTGTTGCAATAGCTATGATCGCATCAGCCAAGTGAGTATATCTAGTCATTTCAGATGCTATGTCGAGAACCATCTCCCTTCTCTCTTCTCTCGAAACTCTATACCTGTACCCATCACCAACAATGCTCTGAAGCTTTCTATAAAACTCCAGACCAGAGTCAGAAAGCTTGTATAGATCCACACCACCATCAGACTCTCTAGCAACAAGACCCTTTGCAACAAGCTTTCTAATAGCATCAACAACAGATTTTTGTCTTTCACTAAGCAAGGAAGCAATGTCTCTAGTACTCAAAGAGTTTCTTGAGCCAAGACACAAAACTATTCTAAGCTGCAAATACCCCCTAGCAAAATCGATTACAGAATCAAGCTCTCTCAGCATCTGCAACCTAGAATTGAAAAAAGAAAGGTCTCTACCAACCTTTAATGCTGTTTCACCATCAAAGCCGCTCATCTTCTCCCACCAACCTTCTCAAACTCAATAAAAACATCTATGAAGCTAGGAGAGGATATACTAATATTCGATAGTTTATAGCCTGTGAAAACCCTCTTCAAAACACTGACAACACTATCAAGATCATTCATAGAGAGAACACCCATAAAAGTAACCCTGACAAGAATACTAGTATCGCTACACTCAAAATCAACATCAGCGACATTTCCACTACTCCTCAAATTATTGAGCAAAGTCTTTTCAGCACTACACACTTTTCATCCCCAACAAAAAGCAGTGGCAGTAGCAAACAGAGAGAAATTAGGCTATAAACAATCAAAAGAGGAGTGGGGTCAAGGAAATGATTCGTAGAAACCCGCAGTAGTAGCAGTAGAGAAGAACATGCGCAATTTCACATATCTTGTTTCAACATTAGAATTTTATAAGCAGAAAGGCTAAACAAGCTGGAGAAACAACATTCAATTAAATACCAAGATTAGAGTTCAAGACAGCTAGTCGCCTCAAACCAGTATTCTGAATACACGCAAATAGAAAAGTGAAAACCGAAGGTGAAACCCAGGTGAAAACAAGACTCTTAAAGGGAATAGTTGGTATAGAAGCAGCAATAGTGCTAATAGCATTCGTTGTAGTAGCAGCAGCACTAGCATTTGTAGCACTAAACATGGGCTTCTACACTACACAGAGAAGCAAAGAGGTTATGGCAGCTGGGCTAGCGCAAGCAAGCAGCTCTCTAGAACTAGATGGATCTGTGCTAGCACAGGTAGATACAACTAGTAAGAAAGTTGAGTGCATTGTCATACCAATTAGATTGTCGGCAGGTCAAAAAGAAGTTGATTTAACACCAAACAAAACAACCATAGCTCTGTGGATAATAGGAAAAGCTGCATTTACAAACATTTATAGCAGCTCTAAGCAAGCAGTACCAGATCCTCAAGCTTCATATAGCGTATCTGATCTATGTGGGGAAGCTGAAGGAGTGCCGAATGGTGTTGCTATTATTTGGGGTCCTGGCTCCAATGGTGATACTGTGCTGGGTCCTGGAGAAAAAGCATTAGTTGTGATAAGCTTCACTGCCTTGCCGTTGTCGCCAGGAAGCTCTTTGGATGTTAGCTCATATGATGTGATAAAGGTTGAGATTAAGCCTCCTCTTGGTGCTGCCTTAACTGTTGAGAGAACTGTGCCAGCTTCACTAACAGCTGAGATAATGGACTTTGGCTAGAGCTGTGGAGGTTTTTGAAATGAGTATGAGTATTAAAAACAAGTTTATTTTTTTGTCTGGTTCTCAACCCTCTTCTCTTTCAAACTTCTCTATTGCTTTAATTGTTTTTGAGGCATTGGGATTCATTATTATTGGTTTTGTGGTGCTATATCTCTCCTCTTTTCAAAGTGATCTGGTTTTCTATATTCTTGTTGGTGCTGCTATTGTTTCTCTTGCGATAGGTTTTCACATTTTGTTTGGCTTAGTAATATATTTAAGCAGGTCTAGACATAGATAATTTTGTGGTGGGGGTTTGCTGTGGCTGGCTCTGAATGGCCTTGCAATTGTGTTTTCTGCAGATTGTTTGTTCATCCAATTGCTAGAAGATTTGTTGCTGCTTCTCATGCTTCTGAAGAGCAATTTGTGGAGGAGATTAAGCCTGTTGAGGTTTCTGCTGTTCAGCAACCTGTGATAGATGTTAATGGTGTTAAAGAGGCTGTTGCTGAACATGTTTCTATTCTTGTTGATTCCAAGCTCAAGGAATTTGCTTCTAGAGTTGATTCTGTTGAGGAGGAGATTAGGAAGATTAGAGAGGATTTTTCTAAAAGTGTTGATGAGATAAAAAGTGCTTTGGTTGATATTAGAGCTGCTGTTGCTGAGGCTACAAACCCATTCAATGTTCTTAGGGAGTATTCAAAAACAAGGAAGGAGGCTCCTAAAGCCAATCGCATTATAGAAAGCTTTGAGCAAGCCCTTAGAAACATAGCTACACAGGCCACAGCATCTGAGGCTTCTGAAGCTGGGCGGGAGCCTGGGTCTCAGATTGATTTTAAGAAGGTTTCTAGAGAGGTTGTGTATAGGGGGTATAGAAAGCTTGGGTTGTCTGGTCTTATAAAACTTGTGAAGTGGGTTGATGACATGCTTAACAGGGTTCCTAAGGAGGTTATAGAGGAGATTGCAAAGTTTATGAAAGCTGTTAATGTTGTTGATGATGAGGAGGAGAAGATTGTTTTAAGTGTTGTAGACTTTGTTTATAGGGCTAGGAAAATTGGTTTGAAGATTAATGAGCAGATAATACACATATACAATCTTGCAAAGGTTTTTGGAGTTGATGATAAGGAGGCTAGTGAAGAGATTTTGAAGCTTGCTACAAGCAATGGTGTTGAGTAAATGGTTTCTGAAAGCATAAACACGGCCATTATAGTTATTGCTGGTATTATTCTAGCTTCAATGGTTTCAGCAATGCTACTATCTCAAATAAGTGTAATAGACTCTTCTATGAGGCTAATCATAAAAAGTGCTCAAAACAAGATAAGTACGCAAATATCAATAGTTCTAGTCTCCATGAACACATCAACAACAAAATACTTTGTTATATACGCTAAGAACACTGGATCTAGAGCAATATCACAGCAGGAGCTTGTACAATCAGATGTTTATCTCCAGGACAGTGCAAAAACAATTTTGCTTTTGTATAGTAGTAGTGGTGGGTTGGGGAAGTGGAACTACACGGAAAGTGTGCAGAATGGTATTTGGGATGTTGGTGAAACAATAACTATAAAAGCATTCAATGCAACCTCTTTGTCAATTCCAACAAGAATAGTTTTTGTATTACCAAATGGTGTTTCTGCTGAGTATCAATACACTGGGTGAGGCCATGGGGAGAGGGGTCTCATCACCAGTATCAGCAGCAATAATTAGTTTTGCAATAATTGCTCTAGCTATTTACACAACACTGCTCACCACTAATTCAATGGTTCAGGTTTATAGACTGCTCAAAAATCCATACAATGTGGAGTGCAGCTATTTGAGAATAGCCAGTGCTGTTCTATACCCAAACTCGACAATGGAAATTGTAATTGATAATGATGGTCCAAATACAATAAATGATATTAGTAGCCTTGGGATGGTTGTAGTGATATATGCTAATGAAAGTCAGTATACATACACGTTAAAGAATTGCAATACTCTTTCCCATGGGTGTTGGTTTGCTGAAAAAATTGTTGTTGGCTCTGCAACACTTGGTTATGGTGTTGGCAAGCCATTTAGACCTGGTGAAAAACTTTATGCAAAAGCATTACTGGGTTTAAACACATCCTCTATTAGCTATGGCTATGTAGCTATTTTCTCAAGTTGTTCAAAAGCTGAGAGAGTAATAGTTTCTTCAAATGGGTGATGAAAGTGACTAGAAGAGTTGTTGTGACTACAGGTAATGAGGAGCTTGATAATAGGCTTGGGGGTGGAATACCGATACCATCTCTTCTTCTTATTGAGGGTGATCATGGAACTGGGAAATCTGTTGTTATTCAGCAGATTGTCTATGGAGCTTTGAAAAATGGTTTCAGGGTTTACTATGTAACAACTGAGTCAACTGTTAGGGAGTTTCTTTTGCAGGCTAAGAGAGTAAGTTTTGATATGACTAGTTACTTTCTCAAGAACATTCTCAAGATTTTTCCTGTTCATGTTGAGGGGGCTAGGTGGGCTAAAAACATTGCAAAGCTTCTTCTTCAAGTTGTTGGAGAGTTCATGGTTAAAACAATGAGTGATTGGAATGTTTTTGTTGTTGACTCATTCTCAGTATTAGCTGTTTATGCAGGCACTAGCACAGTTTTAGACTTTTTAACAGTGGCAAAAAATGTTGTTTCTCAAGACAGGGTTGTTATTCTATCTGTTCACCCAGGGGCTCTCAGCGAAGATATTATGATTAGAGCTAGAAGCATATGCGATGGCTATGTAAAACTCAGAGCCATGGAGATTGGGGGAATGCTCATAAAAGCCATGGAGATTATTAAGCTTAGAGGTGCTCTAGGACCTGTAGACACAATAATAGCTTTTGATGTTGATCCAGCTTTTGGTATAAAGATTCTTCCACTATCACTTGCAAAGGCCTAGAGCCATGGAAGCTCAAACAGTTTTGGACCCCAAAATAGCTAAGCATGGCAAGGAGCATCCATATCTGTTGAGATATATAAACTCCGTGGCTAAGGAGATTGGGGTGCCAATACTCTATGAATCTTATGAGCTTAGCTACGACATGAAAAAACTCAGAAATGTGAACATTGTTTACTACATAGGCGATGGAATATACATACACATTTACATGCCCCCAAAAGGCACTGTAAGTGGATACAGAAAATATGTTGCTGTTGAGCCTCCAAAGCCCCATCCAAAACTGTTTAGAGTTATTGAGCTTAGACTTGCTGAGGCGATAACTGAGCACGATGTTTCTGAGGATCCAAATGAGAAAAAGGCTATTCTTCTTAAAAAACTTGAGAAAATTGTGAAAATAGTTGATTACCAAGTTGATTATGAGAAACTGAAAGAGGATGCAAAGTCAATACCTGTCTACAGAGGGGATTTTGAGTATCTCAAATACTATGTGATTAGAGATAAAATTGGTTTGGGTATTCTAGAGCCTTTCATCAAGGATCAGTGGCTTGAGGACATAACGTGTAGAGGTCTTGGCTATGTGTATGTTTTTCACAAGATATTTGGCCCTCTAGAAACAAACATAGAGTTTAGAACTGAAGAAGAGCTCGACATGTTTATAATAAAGCTTGCTGAGAGAATAGGAAAGCCAATATCTCATGCAAAGCCAATTGTTGATGCAACGCTTCCAGATGGGTCTAGAATAAACATTGTCTATGGGCATGATGTTAGTTTACACGGCTCAAACTTTACAATTAGAAAATTCAGCAAAGTGCCAATTAGCATTACACAGCTAATAGCGTGGAACACAATGGATACTAGAATAGCTGCATATCTTTGGATACTTCTAAACAGCAACATGAGTGGCTTCATATGTGGTGAAACAGCAAGTGGAAAGACAACAACATTAAATGCAATTGCTGCTTTTATTCCACCAACATACAAAGTTGTTTCTATAGAGGATACTGCAGAGGTTCAGTTACCACACTTGAACTGGGTTAGGGAGCTAACAAGAGATACAGGGGTTAAGGAATCCTCTATAACAATGTTCGATCTTCTCAGAGCTGCTCTTAGGCAAAGACCAAACTATATAATAGTTGGGGAGATAAGAGGTGTTGAAGCATCTATAGCATTTCAAGCTATGCAAACCGGGCATCCAGTGCTCTCAACATTCCATGCCGCAAGTGTTGAAAGAGTTGTTCAAAGACTTACGGGAGACCCTATAAACATTCCAAAGAGTTTTATGGATAATCTAAACTTTGTTCTAATTCAAAGTGCTGTTTGGAGAGGAGGTATAATGGCTAGAAGGGTTCTAAGTGTAAACGAGATTATAGGTTATGATCCAAAAGCAGATGCAATTGTTTATGTACCGGTTTTTGTTTGGGATTCTGTTAAAGACACATTTGTTTTTAGGGGTAGGGGAGCAAGCTATCTTCTAGAAAACAAAATAGCTGCTATGAGAGGAATTTCAAGAGTTCAAATGAAGAGCATATACGATGAGCTAGAGCAAAGAGCGTATTTTCTAAGGCTTCTTGTTGACAAGAAAATTTTCAACTATTTTGATGTGTGGAACGCTATAGTGAAAACATATGAGATTGGGCTCGACACAGCTATAAAAAGACTTGAGAGAGGTGTTCTATTATAGCATGGGCTAGAAAAATCTTTAGGAGCCCCTATCTTTGGTTCTCCATAGCCATTGCATCAACAGCTGTTTTTATGTCTACACCAACAAGATTTATTATTTTAATTTTTTCCCCCATACCAATAATTATTGGCTACATTGTTGATTTTCTTAAGAGAAAAGGTATAACAGCTGTTGTTGATGAGAATCTTCTATATCTTGTAACACACATATATAGTGTTGCAACTGGTAAGCCTCCTCATGAAAGAATTTTTAGTCTTGGCAGCGTCTCTGGAAGAGGTTATGGAGAGTATAGTCAAGTGCTTAGCAAAATAGCTTCTCTAGGAAAGAAGTGGGGCTATGGATATGTTATAGCAACCAAGATCCAGTCCAAGGAGACAACAAATACAATTTTTAAGGATTTTTTAAATAGATTGGCTGAGGCTATAAATGTTGGAGAAGATTTAGAGACTTTTCTCAACTTAGAGCAGAGTACAATTCTTGTAACATACGAAGCTGATTATACCAGGGTTTTAGAAGCTATAAAACTTTTGCTAGGAATATATACAGCCTCAATAAGTTCTGCAATGTTCATAGTTATAAACATTGTTTTACTCTCCTTCTTCATAGGCAATGTGATGACAATTATTGTGTCATTCCTTGGAACCATAGCTGCATTAACTATATTGGTTTTTTTGATTAGAAAGTCCTTGCCAAGGCAAATACTTGTTCATGATCTTAGTATAAACATACCTGAAATTATGGTGTATAAATTTTCTCTTGTAGCCTCTATAGCAATGAGTAGTATTGTAAGCTTTTCTATAATAGCAAAACTAGGTGAGCTTTCCTATACTCTAATAATATTTGGATTTTTCCTACTGGTACCTGGATTGATTGGCAGGAGAATAGAGAGTAATGTTAAAAGCATTGAAAGTTTCTTCATAATATTTATTAGAAGTCTTGGCCTTACCTATAGTACTTTAAGAAACTATGCTCAGAGCATTAGAAGTATATTGGCGTCAGACCTGGGCTTGCTTACAAAACATTTGAGGAGGCTATACTCAAGACTTAGAAATGGCATAGAAACCAAAGTAGCCTTTTTGTACTTTATCGGTGAAACAGGTAGTGAAACAGTTAGAAGAGGAATAGACATTTTCTATGATGCTATTGAAGCAGGTGGAGACCCTGCAAAAATTGGAGAGACACTCAGTATAACAATACAAAGAACCCTAAATTTAAGGAAACAAAGAGAGCAAGTTGCAAGAGCTTTTCAAGGAGTTATATATGTGCTAAACACATTAATTGTAGCACTAGCAGAATTTGTCTTTACACTAACCCTAATGCTGCAAAATGTTTTTGTAACAGCTGGTGGAACAGGGGTTCATATCCTTCCATTTACATTCATTGAGCCAATAATTATACAGATACTTAAAGTAGGTCTTGTATTTATAATAACAATACTCAATGCCTTTGCACTTCAATTTGCTAGAGGAGGGTACATCGGTGCTGCATGGCTACATGCATCAATATTGCTCATTCTAAGTGGTTCAACAATGATAGTTGCATCAATTTTCTCACAAGCATTATACAAAATGCTACAAATTCCACAACTAGCACCATAGAAAACAATGTCTATAGCTAAAAGCCTTTCTAGCCATTGTTTAAACATTTCAAAATCTCTTTATACATATCCCAATCAACTATTTTAATGAAATTAATTAGCAGATTTGCAAGTGCTTCTCCAAATTGTATCTCAATATCTTTTAAAACAATGCAAATATTTTTGCAGTAAACACTGCTTTTCCCTAGCAAATATCTTTGAAGAAACTTTCCATAGCCAGGAGCAATTCTGTTCAAGATATTAAAGAATCTTTCACAAGTAAACTCTATCATAAACTCACGCAAAATGCTTTGCACAGGAATATTCTATAAGTATTGCCAAAAAAAGTCAACTACCAATCTACAAAAAGGAGTTGACATCATCTTCATCGTAAGACAGGCCTAAAAACTATCGCAAAACCCAAATTCTTTCCTATCCATGTTTTGACCATGCAAAAAGTCACAAGGCATAGGCTTATTCAGAAACTTAGTCATCTATAGTGGTAAGAAGCCCATTTTAATCAAGGTACTTAACCAGGTTTTTTGCGACCAGATGCGTAAAGAAGTAGTGAAAGTGCTATGCTTAGCGCTATTACCATTGCTATTTTAAAAACATCTAGTCTTCCTTTAAATATTTGCACAGATGTTTCTTGAGTTGTTTGAGTATTGGTGTTTTGCTGTATCTGATAAACATTTATCACTAGTTCGTTGCTTTCGCTTTGCTCTGTCTCATCAGTTTCTGCTGCTATTGCTTTGAATATGTATGTACCTGGTTTAGAAAAGAATGGTGTTGGTATGTAGGCAACTCCATTCCCATTTGTTTTCAGTGATGTGTAATTAATCCATTTACTTGCTAACCCTTCTCTGTATAGAATTGTGATTGGTATTGACATTGGTGGCTCAATTAATATTTGAATTCTTGTTGAGTCTCCAACGCGAAGAAGTGTGTTGTTTGATAGTATTTTGATTACTGGTTTAAGTTTGGACACCTCCAATGTGATAACATTGCTTGTTGCTTCCCTATATAACTCTGTCTCCACGTTTCTAGCCCTGACATATACAATTGTTGCTTTATTTACCTTCCAAATATATTGAAAACAACCAGTGTTATTGCTTTCAACAAATGCTATTTGGTTCCACGATACCCCATTCAAGCTATACTCTAGTGCTATTCCAATAACTGTTCTTGGATTTATGCATCCTTTGATCAAAACCTTTTGACCTAGATTTAACCTTGATGTATTTACCCAAATTGCAATATTTGGTCTCAATGGAATAACAACTCTTGTTGATGTTGCAAAGCTTTTTGGAATGCCATAGGATGTCACATAACTTACATTGACACGTAGTACGTATATGCCTGGGCTTAGAAGCACAAGCTGTGTAATTGTTTCACTACTATTACTTTTTATGAAACTGAAGTACTCTGTTTTGTATAGTGTTGAATTAATGTATATGCTTGCATACACTCTATATATTGGTTGAGCATCGAAATTAACTAACCTGATTTGTAGAAGAGCACTATTATCCATAGTGAATGCATCAACATATGCAAAAACAGGTGATAGAGGAGTAAACAATGTTACCGGAATGCTTTGAGAAAAGGAAACCTGTTTCCTAGTCCCATTAGAAAACATTATGTAGCCACTTAGCGAAAAAACAAGTGAGCTTGTGATTATAGACCCAGGCTTTACTTGTGTATCTATGGCTACAGGTATGCTTACATATGTAAAAACCTTCTTGTTTGTGTCATTAAACAAACCAACATAGCTAGAAGTTCTAATACTGCCCAATGAGACATCTAAATTTGTTATGGATAGAAAAAGTCCAGAACCTTTTTCAAGAACCTGAATAGAGAAGTTTAGTGTTGAAGTAGATCCAATCTCAAAAATTTTTGGAGCATTCAAGGAGAGTTTAACTACCCAGCCAAACCAGTTGCTAATTACATAGCTATACTCCACAAAGGTTTCAGCCCCATGAACAAAAACAGTAGCAGTATCTACTAAAAGAAGAACGGCTAGACATAGCGTTATGCATGTCAATGTTTTGCATGTAGTCATTTTCTCTTCGCCATTGAAACTAGCAATAGTGTTGAACCTAGTGAAAAAGCAGCCAATAAAATTGATGTGTATAACAATATATTAAAAGTATCTTGTCTTTGCTTCAACATATTAATCTTATCCATAACTTGATTATTGTTTTCAACTACGTTATTAAGTCTTTGCACCACGTTATTTATTAGCATAGTGAGATTTGTGCCAATTTTATTAACCTTATCATTCAATTCATTAACATTTTTAACCAAGCTATTCACAGTTTTTGCAATTTCATTATCTTTTTGAGGAGGAGCATTGATTGTTATTTTAAATGTTTTACAGCTCCACCCACTTAAATCAATGTTTGTAGTAATGTTGTTGGTTTTTATAGAAATCCACTTCTCATTACATGGCACTGTAAAAATTGCTACTCCACTATCATTGGTGTATCCAATTTGTGTTAAGCCACTTGATGTGTAGAGCTCTATATATGTGTTTTTCACTGGAACACCACCTAGGTAAAACTCTACGTATATGGGGATGAAGATGCTTTTGCTAAGCAAAATCGTTAACAATCTATGTTCTTGTAAAATGCTACATGGAATAGCTGTCTCCATATGGTAAAGCGTATCTATGTATATGGCCATTACCTTGCTTCCCCAATTCAAATACCTAACATTGATATTGGCTTCACATAAAAATGTTTTAAGTGATGTGTTTGCAATTATTGCTGGAACATTCGGTGAAATGACTATGCTGTTAAATATTGGCTGAATTCCTAGAAAACCTCTCAAAACAACTCTGTAAAAGTCTATGCATGGAACACCAGCATACACTACAGCATTATAGTATTTGAGAAGTATTTTTAGTGCTAGATCCGAAAATCCATGTCTTATTAATGCTTCTAGAGCATCAGATATAAACCTCCTAGCGATGGAAATACTATTCACGTCTATATACCGAAGAAAGCTTGCAGCATAGTTTATGTGATTCTCACTGTTTGGAACACTGTATAAAGCTATAGAAATTGCTTCGAGAATGTTGTTGCTATTCAAAATTTTTTCTTCCATAGATAATGCATAGAAGTTGCCTTGGTATAGACTATTCAGTTTGCTTAGTACATAAGACTCAGCATTCTTAGCCTTGAAGACAGTATCGCTATTTCCAATGTAAAGTGCTGCAACATATATGGCATTCACAGCACTATATATTTTGGCAAGTTCAGAGGATCTGTTACAAGTTTTTACAAGGGTTTTCAAAGAGTTTAGCAAATTATTTGCCAAGCTAATGATGTGAGGATACTTATCAATGTAGTAATAGATGTAATTTGCTAATTCCATCGAAAAACCCTTGCCTGCTTCAAATACCTTGGTCTCATTTTTCAGGCTAAGCGTAATATTTGAAAGCCTTGTTAAGTAAATGTATGATGAGAGCTCCTCTGGGTATAAACCAATTACGTTATCTTCTAAGCCATATTTAGAAACCATGTTCAACGTGTTGTAAAGAGACAATATATACAAGTTATTGATCTGAGTATTAACAGTTTGTATCATTGGAAAGCGATGAATAAAATCTTTAAAAACATTTTTTGTATAGTCAATTTGTTCAGCAATGTTCTTCGCTATATCAACAATAGATTTGTTAAAGCCCAGCAAAACATTGGTACAATAATCTGGATGCAAAGTAATTTGAAGAAGCATTGTAGATTCATTGAATTTTGTAATGGCTTTTTCCAGGGGGGTATAAACAGCAAAACTAGTTCCATTAACATCTAAAATGGCTCCACTGCCTAGCAATGTTTCAGTGGAGTATTTTTTACCAAGATTCACAGCTATAGTGACATTTATAGAGGTTGTTGCCTTAAGGCATATAGAAACGTAAAAAGATTTTGTTGAATATAGAGGCACTGAGTATAGAGTAATACTAAAATTGTTGAAATTAAAAAAAGCTTTTGTGTAGAATCCTCCAACCTCTATTTCGAAATACCTTGGGTTTATGCTTTCTAAACTTCTCTTATTCAATAGAATGCTCATGTTTAAAATAATAAAATCTTTACTTGATTTGAGCACAAAACCACTTGGTATTCCACCATTAATATAAGCTGATACCTCAACACCACTTTGTATCGATGTTACCAGGTCTCTAAGAATTACCTTTAGATGTGGTTTTTCAAAACCACTGAACACAGCTACTGGTATTGAATCATCTGCATGAACATCTACAAATATAGAAGAAAAGCAAAGGGTTAACAGCATGATTGCAGTAATGGCAATAGCTCTTGTACTTTTCATATCTAGAGCAAATAGTGTTGACTCTAAAGAGCATTGCTATCTAAGGCGACTACAGATCTATGCTAGGCATTGATTTAAAAATGTGCTAAGAATGTTAGTTTTTGAGAGGAGAGTTCATGACTAAGCATAAACTAGTACTTTTATTGATACTAGTTTCTATAACTATAGCAACAATCTTCTACATTCTTTTTGGCATAGCTTCAGAGTTTGTTTCTGGCATTCTTCATAATGTTGTCGTCTTAATAATGCTTTTCACAATCTCTACAATAGTAATTATGATAAGCACAACAATAATTCTAACTACAGATAATAAATATGCTGTAGCTATTGCAGCAATAGCCGTGTTTGTTTCTAGCATAGTTCTTGTAGCAACATTGTCACAGCTAATAAGCATAGCAAGCGACTATTTAAATAAAGTATTTGAGAATATTTCAAAGAGGGTAATAGGGTCTTAAAAATCAATTTGCTCTCCAATAAGAAAACACTGATGTAGTGATGAAACCCCCATCATATTTCCCATATATGCTCTAAGTAACTACTCTTAAACATGTTAAAACATTTTTGACAATAACATCTGTATTGAAATTCATATACTAAACGGTTAAAAATGCATTGTGACTTAGCACCAGATTGAGGTGAGCATTTTTGCATCCATTTAAGCCTTTGTCAAATGTGTTTGAAGATGTGTTTAGTGAGAGAAATGGCATGGTCTATTTCAAGACTTACTTAGCTGGTGAATGGGTTGATAGTGGAGAGTATCTAGATGTTAGAACACCTATAGACTTGTCCGTTATTGCAAAGGTTTCTAGGCTTAGCTGGTCTTTAGTTGACAAGACCCTGTCCAAAGTGTATGGAAGTGGAAGATGGTCTGCTAGAGACTTGCCTGGGTGGAGGCGTTTAGAGATTTTGGAGAAGGCTGCCCAGAAGATTGAGGAACTTAAGGAGGATTTTATACAAGCTCTTATTCTAAATGCTGGTAAAACTCGTTCCCAGGCCCAGGGAGAGGTTACAGCTAGCATAGATAGGTTGAGGGCTGCTGACTTAGATGCTAGAAAAGTTTTTGGAGAGTACATGCCTGGTGACTGGGATCAGACAACAGTTGAAACAGAGGCTATTGTTAGAAGAGAGCCTGTTGGCGTGGTTCTGGCAATAATACCATTTAACTACCCACTTTTCGATACTGTATCAAAAATTGTTTATAGTTTTATAGCTGGTAATGCAGTTGTTGTTAAACCTCCCTCAGCTGATCCACTACCTGTTTTGCTTCTTGCAAAAGTTTTGGAGATTAGTGGTTTTCCAAAAGATGCTTTTGCAGTAATAACAATTCCTGGTAGTGAAAGCGATAAACTTGTTGCTGATAACAGAATTGGTGTAATAAGCTTTACTGGAAGTAGCGAAACAGGTAGGAAGGTGATTGAAAAAGCAGGAATTAAACAATTCGTGATGGAGCTTGGGGGTGGAGATCCAGCAATAGTTCTATCCGATGCTGATTTAGAGCTTGCCGCAGAAAGAGTTGCTGCTGGAATATATAGCTATGCTGGACAAAGATGCGATGCAGTTAAACTCATTCTTGTGGAGGAGCCTATATATCAAAAGTTTAAGGAAATACTGGTTAAGGAACTTTCAAAAGTTAAGGTCGGAGACCCAAGAGAACAATCAACAACAATGGGTCCGTTAATAGATTCAAAAACTGTTGACGAAATGATAAACGCAATAGAAGATGCTGTAAAACTTGGTGGAAGCATAGTCTATGGAGGAAAGAGATTAGGACCAACATATGTAGAGCCTACAGTAATAGAATTCCAAGACAAGGAAGCACTTAGAAGATCAGTTCTTTACCAAAGAGAAATATTTGCACCAGTAGCGCTACTAACAAGTTTCAAAGATGTAGATGAAGCTATTGAGTTGGCAAATGGGAGAAGATATGGTCTTGACGCAGCTGTGTTTGGTGAAAACATTGTTAAGATAAGAAAGCTTATTAGATTTTTAGAGGTTGGAGCAATTTACATAAACGATATGCCAAGACATGGCGTTGGCTACTATCCATTTGGTGGAAGAAAAGATTCTGGAATTGGTAGAGAGGGAATTGGATACTCAATAGAATATGTAACAGCATATAAGACGATTGTGTACAACTACAGGGGAAGAGGAGTCTGGAGATACATTCTATAAAATAAAAATCAACTAATTTTTATTCCCAAAACCTTTCTCACTTCATCAACAATTAAGATAGTTGCTGGTGCAATAAATATTGCTGGCCATATCCACCAATCCAATGGTACAACATGGAAGTATTTGTTCAATGGTGTGTATATAGCTATTAGCTGCATGGCCATTGATGCTAGAAGAGCCGGCAAAAGCCACTTGTTTCTTGGAAGCTTCCAAAAGTTTTGATTTTCACTTCTAGATGAAATTGCTCTTCCAAATTCCGATAAAGCAATTGCTGTAAATGCTGCTGTTCTTGCAAGCTGCAATGAGGTTTCTCTAAACATGTTGAATATTAGCAAAGTTGCAGCACCTAGTAGAGACCCCATGACTATGTAGTAAACAAGCTTTCTTCTAGTCACAAACCTTTCCTTTGCTGATCTTGGAGGTCTTTCCACTATACCTGGCTCTGGAGGCTCAAGACCAAGAGCTGCTGCTGGCAATGCATCTGTTACAACATTTATCCACAAAAGATGTACTGGTTCCAGAGGTGGTGGCATTAATAGAAGTTGAGAACCAAAAACTGTTGCAACTTCACCCATGTTTGCTGTTAAGAGATAGTTTATAGGTTTCTTCAAATTCTCGTATATCACCCTACCCTCTTTAACAGCTTCAACAATAGTTGAGTAATTATCATCGAGTAGAACAAGCTGTGCAGCTTCTTTAGCCACATCAGTTCCTCTAATACCCATTGCAATACCTATGTGAGCTTCTTTCAATGCTGGTGCATCATTTACACCATCACCTGTCATAGCAACTCTGTAACTCTTTTTCTTAAGGACTTTCACAATTCTTGCTTTATGCTCAGGAGTAACACGAGCAAAAACTGTGACCTTGTCTATTATCTTAGCAAGTTCATCATCACTCATTCTATCCAAATCCCTGCCCTCAAGAGCAATAGAATTGTCAACATCGAGACCAATCATCTTAGCTATTGCCATAGCAGTTAGCTTGTGATCTCCTGTGACAATAATAGTTTTGATTCCAGCTCTTTTAGCAATTTGAACAGCTTCTGCAACACCTTCCCTTGGAGGATCTATAATACCTAAAACCGCATAGAATGTTAGATCCCTCTCCACATTTTCTACAGAATCTTCTTCAGAAAATGCTTCAACAACTTTGAATGCTACACCAAGTGTTCTATAGCCTTGCGAAGCCAGCTCCTCGACATATCCAAGAACCTTCTTCTTCGAGTCGTTATCAAATGGCTTGACTCCATCACCAACTTGAATAGTATTTGAAAGCTCCACTAAAATCTCTGGAGCACCTGAAACAACAACAATGTATTTACCATTAAATATATGTACTGTGGATTTTCTCTTTCTGAATCTGTCAAAAGGATATGTTTTAACAAGCTGTAGCTTGTTAACAGCTTTTCCAACACCTTCCTCACCCAAACCCTTATATGCTAGAACAAGCAAAGCTCCTTCTGTTGGAGAGCCTTTAACGCTCCAAACACCTTTCTCATTAACAAGCTTAACATCACTAAATGTATGTGCAGCAAGCATCTCTAAAAGGTTTTCAATATTGACACCACTACAACTTATTCTTCCCTTTGGTTCATATCCAGAGCCTTCAACATTGCAAAAACCATTGAATGTTCTTACAACCTTTACAGTCATCTCCCCCTTGGTTATGGTGCCTGTCTTATCTGTGCAAATAACATCAACAGATCCAAGAGCCTCAATAGCAGCTAGTTTTCTAACCAAGGCATTTTTCTTAGCCATTCTATGAGCACCTATAGCAAGAACAGCTGTTGCTATTGCTGGAAGACCCTCTGGTATAGCAGCAACAGCAAGTGCAACAGCAATCATAAATGATTCTAAGACATTGGCCCATCCCTCCAGAAGAGAAGTTGCAAAAACAATTGCTGCAATACCTATGATTATAAGCCCTATTTTCTTGCCAAAATCGTCTAGTTCTATTTCAAGAGGTGTTTTCTCCTCCTTGGTTTCTGCAACACTTTTAGCAATTCTTCCAAGCTCTGTTGAAGAACCTGTTGCAACAACAACACCTTTTGCACTACCCCTAACAATGTATGTTCCCATAAAAACCATGTTTACTCTATCACTTACTGGTGTAGATGGATCGAGAACAACATTAGCATCTTTTTCAACAGGTGTTGACTCTCCTGTCAACGGAGATTCATCAACTTCTAAATCATTGGATTCTATAAGTCTTATGTCAGCCGGTACTCTATCTCCTTCTCTAAGCAAAACAATATCGCCAGGAACAAGATCTGTAGAGGGAATCTCAACCTCTCTACCACCTCTAATAACCCTGGCACGAGGAACAGCAAGTTTTTTCAAAGCTTGAATAGTTTTTTCAGATCTATACTCCTGAACAAAGCCAAATATAGCCATCATAAAAACTATTATGGCTATTGTCAATGCATCGAAGAATTCTCCAAGAAAAGCAGAGATAAGCGTTGCAATAAGCAAAATTATTATGAGAATGCTTTTAAACTGATTAGCAAACATCTCAAGTGGTGTTTTAACCTTTGCCTTAATCTCATTCCTTCCATATATGTTAATCCTTCTCAAAACCTCAGACTCGTCAAGACCAGCAACACTATCTGTTCCAAGCCTCTCTAAAGCCTCTTGAACTGTGAGCGAGTGCCAGTAAATGCTATTGCCATCCATTATAGATCCGAAACAATACAATACCTAGCAAGTAGCTAAAAAACTTTATAACAATTTCAAAAACAAACACATTTATATGGCTAGAGCTTTTGATTCTTCTTACCAGTATCAACTCTTGGATTTCTTCACATTTTCGAAAAGTAATATTGATAAAATATAGGTGTGGAAAAACATTAGAATGTGAAGATTCTAAATCCTCCAAACACCTAGAAGCCCTAGAATCAATCCAGCAATTGCTGATGCAATAATTAATAGTATTGGATCAACATCGAACATAACAATAGATATTAGAACAGTTATAGCGATAAGAGTTGTCATTGTTGCTGAAACAGGTTGAAGACCTTTATAAACACCTTTCACAACAGTTATTAAAGCAGCTGTGAAAAGACCTATTACAGCACCTCTAATACCATTCAAAATACTTCTAACAATGTAATTCTCATAGAATTTTTGAAGAGCTATGGCAATAGATAGTATAACAGCAAAAGCTGGTGTTACAACAGCTATTGTTGCTATAGCAGATCCTAGCACCCCACCTATTTTATAACCTATATAGGTAGCAGCATTAACTGCTACAGGTCCAGGGGTAGACTCTGCTATTGCAACAAGATCAAGAAACTCTTCCTCAGAAAGCCAATTATTGCGAACAACAACTTCGTATCTGAGAATCGGAATCATTGCCTGGCCGCCACCAAACATAACAGCACCAATCTTCAGAAATGTTATAAATAATGAGAAAAGCGTTGCAAGATCTGCCACAATTCAACACCTCTCTAAAAGCACTTGAAATTGCATCGAGTATTGTAGTAATCCAGGGTTTATAAGTCTTGTTTTCACATTTTCACATGAATTTGTATCATGTTGAATTCTATATAACGAAGTAGAAAAAGATGAAAACAATTAAAGCAGTATGTAGGTAGTTTGTGTAGCAATGTATTTCATTTTCTTAGCTAGTTATAGATATTGATAAAAGCTTTTATTTTGAAAACGTCTTGAATCGTGACATATCTGTGGCGAGTTTTTTTATGAGCTCTATTGAAACAGATCTTGATATGGATTTAAGGTTTTCTAGCTTAGTTGTGAAGGTTGATGGAAAGTCCATATCTGTTTGGCATAAAGATAAGCTTCTGTTGAATATTGATAGTGTTAGCAAACTTGATGTTGTTTGTGGAATTAGTGTATGCAGGCTTGTTGCTGTTACTAGCAATGGTGATAGAATTGATGTTGCCTATTTTACAAGAAGAAAGGAAGAGGCTTTTAGAAGATTTGCAGATGCATTTAATAGAGGATCTGAGTATGGTTTTGAGGAGAAAAAGCCTAGAGCACCATCAATAGGAACTATTAAGTGGCTTTGGAATATTCTAAGCAAATACAAAAAGGCTTTAGTAATTGGCGTATCGTCATCGCTATTACTAACATTTATAGGTCTTTTACCACCATATCTAATGAAAATACTTATAGATAGTGTGTTGTTATCATCATCACCTTCAATAAGCTTATTTGTGATGATAATACTAGTACTTGTTGCATCACACATTATAATAGCATTAACAACAATATATAGAGGACTTGTTCTAAGCAGGCTTGGATACAAGGTTACAGTAGATCTTTCGGAAACTCTATATCGACATGTGATGAACTTGGATCTTCCACAAATAGAAGCTATTGGTGTTGGCAGACTCACCTCAAGAATAATTAACGATGTTAATAGCCTTAACTGGCTTCTTGTATGGGCTATTCCAGCTATAATATCAAATAGTTTTAGCATTGTTGCAACTAGTAGTGTAATGTTTTATTTAAACACAAAGCTTGCATTATTCATACTTGTTCCAACACCAGTCATAATATTGCTTATTCTCCGCTATAGAAAAAGATCTAGGTTTTTGTGGCATGCTAATTGGCGTAGAAGTTCAGAGCTCTATTCCAAAATCTATGAAACAATTCCTAATTATCTTATTGTTAAATCATTTGTGAAAGAGGATTATGAAGTTCAAACATTTAGATTTCTTTTAGATAGGGTTTATGAAAGTAATGTGGCAATTGCAAAACTAAATAATTGGACATGGCCTTTGCTAGGCTTTGTTCTAAATATTGCTACTGTTGGTATATGGTGGTATGGTGGTTTGCAGGTATTAAGTAGAAGAATGGAGCTTGGAACAATAACAGCATTTATATCATATGCATCGCAATTCTATGGCATTGTAAATAACCTAAGCAATCTTATTCCTGCTATGCAACAATCCCTAGTCTCAGCCGAGAGAATAAGGGAGTTGCTATCACTAACACCAAAGCTAAAAACTGGGAAGAATCTGTGCATAAATGATATAGATACCATAATTTTTGAAAATGTGTCATTTGGATATGATCCACGAACACCAGTAATAAAGAACTTTAACCTTGTTGTTAGAAAAGGCGAGAAAATAGCAATTGTTGGAAAAAGCGGATCTGGAAAAACAACAATTGCAAAACTATTGCTAAGATACTATGATGCCGACGAGGGTAGAATAATAGTTAATGACTATGACATAAAAGACTTGAATCCTAAATGCTTAAGAAGTAAAGTAGCCTATGTTCCACAAGAAGTTGTTTTATTTGATGCAACAATAGGTCAAAACGTTGCCTATGGCTCAGGTAGTTACAACCCAATTGAAATTATTAAAGCCTGTAAAATAGCTATGATACATGATGAAATAGTTAAAATGCCATTTGCTTATGACACTCCACTTGGTGAAAGAGGATCTCAAGTTTCTGGTGGACAGAGACAAAGACTTGCAATTGCTAGAGCAGTGTTGCTAAATCCAAGCCTATATCTATTTGATGAAGCTACATCAAATCTTGATGTAATAAATGAGAGAGAAGTTTTTATGACTATAATGAATGTTGCCAAAAACAAAACAACTATATTTATAACCCATAACATTTTCGAGGTTATGCTAGCTGATAAAGTAATTGTTTTAGAGAATGGGATTATTGTTGAAGAAGGGGATCCTCTAAGCCTTTTGCTAAACAAGAAATCAAAACTGTATAACATGTTTAAAGAGCAGTTGATTAGCGATGATGTAAGAGAGATTTTAACTGTTATTGACATAGCTAAAAAGGAGCTGGATAAGAAATCACTAGAACTGAACATAGCAAAAGCAGAAGAGGTTAAGATAACTCCTTCAAGAACATCGCAAGCCAAAGTAAACGTGGTTTATAGAGGTAAGAGCTACGCTGACGTTACACCAAAGCTTCTCTTTCCCATAACAGCTAGATATATTGTTGGTCTTTACACAGATAATCAAAGCGAGGTTTTGATAATCGATGACTATAGAAAACTAGATGAGGAATCTAAAAAAGTATTAGAAAAGGCAATATCACTTAACAACAAGGTGTTTAAGATAAAAAGCATTAGAAAAGTCGATTTCAAAGGCGACTATCTTCAATGGGAGTTGGAAACAGACAGTGGTTTAACAACTATCGAGACTTATGGTAGAAGAAGCATAATGATATTTAAAGACAAGGTTGTTATGAAAGATAGATACGACAACTTATTTGAGGCTTTGATTAGCGATTTAGATAATAGAAGCATTAAAATAATTGAGGAAATGCTTTAAGCAACAAAATCTCTAAAATCTTGCATACCCAACTAATTCAATGAGCAAACCAAAGGAATGCAACTACTCCAAATACTGCTAAGGTGATTTGAGCTAGAACTGTTTTTCTGCTGTATATTGGTTTTGGTGCATATCTAAATTGCTTTAGGTAAACCCCTTCGCTAAATTGTGTAACAATTTCATCACCTCTAATGAAAAGCATTGCCAGGGTTTTCCAAGTTTTTTCCTTTTTCAACCCATGAATATATAGCATTTCACTTGATTCTTTCAGCAACTGAGATGCTATTCTCCAAAAATATTCTATTGCAAGCGACGTTGCTGTTGAGAATTTGCTCACAAGATAACACAGCTCTGAAATGTTTAGTGTGTGTATAAGTGTGAACACTATTAACGATCCTATCTCTGCTCTCATAAAAACATCTATAAATGATGCTGGGTTTAGGAGCCCTTTCCCAGAGAGTGTGTATAGAAGGTTTGTTAGCCCCATCCATGTAGCTGGAACCAGCGAAACCAGAGCAGCATAAGCCAAAGCTTTTGCAATGCCAAAAACAATGTAGAATGTTGAGATTGCTGCAAGTATTGGTATTGATACAACAGGATTTTTTATTGTTATGTAAAGCGAGAGAATAGTGAATGCTAACTGAATTGCTGTAGAGCCTTTTCGAGCTTCAACAAAACCATAGAGAAATAGTGATCTAAGCAGTAATAGCACTATTCTTGAAAAAACCTTTGAAAAGCTCATGAACACACACCTATAATCTTAGTTGCAACATGTTCTATTTCAGCACCGTGACTAGCAACAACAATTGCTGAGCCACGTTCTCGAAGCATTGTTAAAAGCTTTAAAATGGCTATTGCATTCCAAGGATCTAAACCAACTGTTGGCTCATCAATTAACAGGGCCTTGGGTTGTTTAATAAATGCTGAGGCTATTGCTAATCTTCTTCTCTCACCACTACTCAGAAAAGCTATTGGAGTATTCAAAACATTTTCCAAGCCGGCAATTCTAGCTATTTCAACATTCCACTGAATTTCATCACCAGCTGTAGGATTTGATATGTAATGTAAGGGGTTTTCTGGCACAAGCTGAATGCCTTTAGCATACTTCTTGACAATGCCTTTACTAGGCTTTAGAACTCCTGCCAAAATTTTTAATAGTGTTGACTTGCCCTTTCCAGAAGAGCCTCTAAGCCAAACAAGTTCTCCTGAGAAGACAGTAAATGAAATGTTTTTCAATATGTACTCTGGTGAGTCAGGATATTTAAACCACAAATTATTAACCTCAAATATCTTGTTTTCCCCAATACCTGTTTTATCAATGTTCCTTAGCATTTCTTTAAGTTTTTTAAAGTCCTCGTATACAGGTGTTTGAATAGGGTCTTCAAATAATGTTCCAACTCCATTCTCGATGTAAAGAACCTTGTCTATTATGCCACGCCACGTAAAAACATCGTGATCAACAACAATAACTGTGACACCACATTCTGAAGCAACTTTAATAGCGTCAATAACATTCTTCACAGATTCTTTATCAAGATAAGACGTTATTTCATCTATTAACACAATCTTCGCATTGGACACCAGCGCTTCTAGAAGAGCTATTCTCTGTGCTTCTCCAGCACTAAGATTCATTGCAGAATCAAACAACTTGTTGTAAACCCCAATTCTTCTAGCAATCTCCTCTACAACATCAATACTAACACCACTATTCTTAAACATTATATCCATTATTGGATAAGGAGATGATATTGAATACCACGGTTCTTGAGAAACATAATAAAGGTATTTTGATGCTTTATAAGCATCATTAATATGTTCACCATAGACTGTTACAGCTCCTTGCACATGTAAATTATATAACTCTCTAGCAATACCCACTATACTTCTCAACAGGGTTGTTTTTCCAGAGCCCGATCTTCCAACAACTAAAAGCTTTTCGCCTTCACTAAGAGAAAAACTTATGTTTTTTAAAATTATTTTTGTAGATGATTTAACAAAAAGGTTTCTAACCTCTAGAGCCTCTGGCTTTTTCAATGAATTGCACCAGTGGATATGCCAAGACTATGCCAGCTACAAACTGCCCTATATTTACAGGTATTTCAAATATTGCGGCTATGGATTCTCTATGGAGTATAACTGGATTTGAAACAAAATATTCATAAAGAAAATACCCTGTAACCATTATCAGTCCACCAACAGCCATGGAAACAACATATGGCTTGCCCCACACAAAAATAGATGTCAATGCGATAACAATGAATAGAACTGCTATAATAACCCACGCTATTGGCGGTAAAAACACTTTGAGATTTGGTATTGGCATGGAAATTCCAAAAACTGTTGTTGGCGTCCATGAAAACTCAATAGCAACAACTCCCACACCAAAAGACAAAGCCACAACAACATATGTTAAAACAGCTGCTAAAACCACAGCAACAATTCTAATAATGTTAACAACACCTTTGCTTTGTGGTTTTAAGCGAAGCCACTTAATAAGCTTTGCCACAACAAATCCTTCTGAAAACTTTATAACAAATGTTGCTGGCGCGAAATACCAGTAACCCAAAACCATATCAGCTAAAGCTGGTCCTAAGCCAGATGCTATTGCAACTATGAGTGGTTGAGCCATGAAAGCTATTGTGTATATCGCTGCCTCACCTAGGTTAAAGTATCCACCAGTTGCTGGTGTTTCAACTGTTAAAAGCACTGTTGCAATAAAAGTTATAATTGTGTAAACAACAACTCTAACAACGTTTTCCAGCTTTGTGCTGGTCATAGCATCGCCATGTCTATTAAAAACATATGATTCAATATATAAGCTTTAATCGAAGTATCTAATCGAAGTATGTAAGTAGAGAAAATTATGTTGTGAAAACGTGTTTATAACATATTATCAGCTTAAAAAAGTTATTGTGATAATGTCATGAAACTAAGTTATAGATTGAAAGATGTTATAGCCTATTTAACAACAGTACTATCCCCAGTTATTACATTGATAAAAATCGATTTTATAAAAAGTAATGTGGCATTCATCTTAAACTTTTTGTATTCAGATCCAATGCTAAAGGCTTTAACATATCTACTTTTGATTTCCATAATCAATTCCTTTTTGATATTAGGCTTAGGCATAGTTGCTCTAATCAAAAAATTGAATAAGCCCTTTTCTAGGTTATAGAATAAGAAAAGTTTAATAATTTTTTAAGAGTTGATAAATTTGTGTTGAGTGGTTTTTGTGCCAAGGGTTGTTGCTATTGCAAACTATAAGGGGGGTGTTGGAAAAACAACTTTAGCAAGTGTTATAGCCGCAACATTATCTGAAAGATTTGGAAGACGTGTTTTGATTGTTGATGCTGATCCACAGGCTAACATCACAGAGGTTTTTATCCCTCCCACAAGTTTTGAAAAGCTTCTTGGTTTTTCGAAAACTCATCAGAAGGTTTTTTCTATTGAGTGGATAGCTGGTTCTGGAGAACCTGTCATTTACAGAGTTAGTGATAACTTAGCAGTTATTCCTTCAAAGCCTGAGTATATCGGCTTAGCCAAATATGTTATAGTTCCTGCTGAGAGAATATATAGTCTCAGAAATGATGTTGATCAAAAGCTTTCAGAATTTGAATATGTAATCCTAGATCTTCCACCACAAATGTATGGATTGATAGGGCCTTTAATAAAAATGGCTGATGCACTAATATCACCTGTAACCAAAACAAGTTTTGCTTTAACAGCTCTCTACTATCTAATTAGAGATATTAGGGGTACCCCCCCAAATGATAAACCACCATTTATTGGAGCTGTTTTGACTAGGTTTAGAACTATTGAGAAAATCAATATAGATATTTATAGAAGAAGAACAAAAAGGATTGTAGAAGAGGCCTACTCATCATATGGTATGAAGTGGGAGCTCGAGGGAAAAATACCTTCCCCAGTTTTTGAAAATGTGTTTTTTGCACATCCAAAGTTAGCAGATATAAGAGCTTTGCCTTTTGATCCTAGCGAAAATGTTAGGCTTTTAAGAGTTTTGAGAGGAAGAGTCAAATATGCTCCTAGCATAATATCTTTTGTAGAGCCCTTGGTTAAAGAAGTTGAGCATAGGGTTAGCAAAGCATTGGAGTAGCTATGGCAATGGATTACCAAAAGAGTTTAGATATGCTATATCCCTAAGCTCTTTTCTAGGCCTTGGATAAGGAATCTCAGCAGGATATCCCATTGCAATCATAGCAATTGGTATGTAGCTACTTGGCAAGTTGAGAATTCTTTGAATATCTTCCACATTCCTAAGTGTGTGTATCCATACAGTGCCAAGCCCATGCGCATGAGCAGCTAGAATTATGTACATTGCAGCATTTGCGCAATCAATATGGAATGAGTCAGGTGATTCATTCTTGTTACATGCCACCACAATACATATTGGAGCTTCCTCCAATGGATATGCCCATTTATGAATTTTTGCAAGCTTGTTTTTAACAACAGAGTCTGTAACAACAATGAATATCCAGGGCTGTTTATTCCAAGCGCTTGGAGCATATCGAGCAACATCTAGAATTTTCTTCACAAGATCAATTGGAATAGACTCTTGCTTAAACCTTCTAACGCTTCTTCTACTAAGCAAAAATTTTATAAGTGTCTCACTATTCACAGACAATTTAACCACTTGCCACATAATTTAGTGGTATATATCGAAATAAGAGCTTATAGTTGCTAGAGACACTGTTTAGAGGTGTGGCTATGTGAAGAGAAAAAGTATTTTTGTATCTGCTGATGGTGTTAGAATAGCTATTGAAATAGATAGTATCGAGAGAACAGCTTTCTTCAATCTCTATGGATTAGATGTGTGCACATCCAAATATAGAATGATTAGACTTCTGGATTTGTTGAATAGTCTCAGAGCATACATAGCATTGTATAAAACACCTAGTAAAAGATTTGATAGTGGATGCATAACTATTTTAAGTGAAGACACTGCTGGATGGAGTATTATAAAAAATTTGTGTAATGAAAAAGGTCTTAACAGTGATGAGGAGTGTATTCACCATGTACTAGACATAATAACTCAGTTTATTCACGATATAATATCCTTTCAGTGGATAGAAATGGGATCTGTAGCGTGATGTTTAATGGATAAAATAGTTTCGCTTGCTCTTCAAACAATTATGGTAACACCATCAGGAGCCTTGAGCCCAGGCCCACTAACAATTGCAACAATGTCCATTGGTGTGAAATCTGGTTGGAGAGGTGGTGCCCTGGTTGCCTTGGGTCACATGCTTTTCGAGTTTCCATATATTTTAGCACTTACAACAATGTTTAGTGAAGTGAATAGAATTTTGTCAACATCTATTGGCAATGTCATAGCTGTTGCTGGAGTCATTATAATACTGTATTTTGCTTATATGCTTCTAAGAGATGCTGCAAAGGGTTTTAATCTAGCTACTAGAAAATCGCATTTCTATGGCAATCCAATTGTTGTAGGCTTTTTCTTTACAGCATTAAACGTATTCTTTCTACTGTGGTGGATTAGTATAGGAATGACATTGATTTCAACTATAGCCTCTCTTGGAATTTTCTCAATACTTGTTATGTACCCTGCTCATGTTTGGATGGATTTTTTATGGCTTATGGCGGTTGCTGAAGCCACTAAAAAGGGATCTAAACTTCTTAGTGAAAAAGGTTATAGAGTTATGCTAGGCTTTTTCGGATTGCTTTTAATAATCTTTGCAGTAAACATTGTTTTAAAGAGGTTCGCAGGATTGTCAATAATACCCTAAACCTTTATAACCCTGGCTAAATCTTCATTAGTATTAGCAAGTTGGTGATGAGCTTTTGTGGAAATAGAGGAAATTCATATAACTCCATGGGAGGCAGAGGCTTTTGTAGATTATGAAAGACTTGTAAAGATTTTTGGTGCAAAACCGTTAACGGATAGAGAAGTTGATATGCTAGCAAATGTTGCTGGAGAAGTTCATGTAATGATTAGGAGAAGAGTGTTCTATTCTCACAGAGATTTTGACATATTTTTAGAGGCATACAAATCTGGAAGAAGATGTGCTTTATATACTGGCAGAGGTCCATCGGGACATACACATCTTGGTCACATTCTTCCATGGATATTTACAAAGTGGTTGCAGGATAAACTTGGACTAGAGCTATTCTTTCAAATGACTGACGATGAGAAGTATTGGCATAGTGAATCAGGGTCTCTGGAAGAGTTCAATAGCTTAGCATATGAAAACATTCTTGACCTAGCTGCTCTTGGCTTAGACCCATCGAAAACCCATGTCATTATCGATTCTGAGGATATTAGCTATTTATATCCAATAGCTATAAAAATTGCTAAGAAAATCACATATTCCACACAAAAAGCATCATTTGGATTTACAGACTCAACAAACATTGGAATGATCTACTACCCAGTTCTTCAAATGGCTGTAGCATTTCTACCATCAGAACTATACAGAGACCAGGTAATGGTTTTAATTCCTGCCGGAATAGACCAGGATCCATACTGGAGACTCACAAGAGATATTGCACCATCGCTTAACTATCCAAAACCAGCTCAGATACATAACAAGCTTCTTCCAGGACTTGGAATAGGAGGAAAAATGTCTTCATCAAAACCAGAAACGGCAATATATACAACAGATCCACCTGATGTAGCAAAGCAAAAAATAATGAAGGCATTTACAGGAGGTCAGCCAACAGCACAACTGCAGAGAAAGTATGGGGGTAATCCAGATGCTTGCCCTATTTACAAAATGTATGAAATGCTTTTTGAAGATGATGATAAAAAGCTTTTAGATAGATACAATGCATGTAAAACAGGCAATTTATTATGTGGGGAATGCAAAGCTGAGCTAGCAGAAAGAGTGGCAAAATTTTTAATTAATCACCAGGAAAGAAGAGGAAAGGCTTTGAACTATGTAGAGAAGTATTTAATTAGACACAAATTTGATGTGCCAAAGGTTAGAAACCCAAACCGTAACACAAAATAATGTTATAATCAAAAGCTCAGATGCATCACCGTATTACAGCAAATCATGTATTACTACAAAACAACATCTATTTCAACAAAATCCCCATCAACAAGACCAAGTTTTTTCCTAATGTTTTCACTCGATATAAGCTCTACAATGTTAAGACCATGAACAGTTTTCATGGGTCTTACAACATATGCAACTATTTTGCTTGAGCTATTGATTTTGCCTACAAAGCTTTTCCATACATACACTGCTACTAGATGATTTTGAGGAGGATTTATTACCGCATATGGTTTTGAATTGAGAATAGTAGGCATTTTAAGTTCAGATTCTTTATTTAACTCAACATTTAATGTTCCTGGATATGGTTTAAACCCCAGTGCATCTTCAAAAGCTTTACTGTAAATCTCAACATACTTTCTTCCTTCTCCAACACCCTTAACAACAACACCTACAAGCTTAACAAAAACCATTCTAATTCCTACACCTTATTTCTTTAGCCATACAAACACAAAACTTATATCTTTATACAAGTTCTCAATATTTATTGGTGGAAAGATTGATTGGACCTATACATATAAAGGCTAAGAAGGGAGATGTTGCGGAAAGAGTCATAGTTGCTGGTGACCCTGCAAGAGTTGAGCAAGTTTCTAAAATGCTTGAAAATCCTAGAGTTGTTAACACAAATAGGGGCTTTATAATATATACTGGAGCATATAAAGGTGTTCCAGTATCTGTTGCTGTTCATGGTGTTGGACACCCATCATCTATGCTGGTTGTTGAAGAGCTTGCAATGCTTGGTGCAAAAGTTGTTATCAGATTTGGTACATGTGGAGCCATGGTGAAGGGCCTTAAAATAGGAGATATTGTTATACCAACAGCAGCTGCGTATTATCCTGGTGGAGCATTTTATCAATATTTAAAAGAGGCTGTTTGCACAGCTACAGCTCCTCATTTCGATGTTTTGAAAACACTTGTTGAGGAAACTCAAAAAGCTGGTGTAAACTATGTTCTAGGACCTGTTGTAAGTAGTGATGCATTCTATGCTGAAGACCCAGAATTTGTTAAGAAGTGGACTAGTAGAGGTATTGTAGCTGTTGAGATGGAGTGTGCAGGACTTTTCATGCTTGGTGCTATGAGGAATTTAAAAACAGGTGCTCTTCTAATGGTTAGCGACTCTCTTGTTGAGGAATTGGGGTTTGCATCAGCTGAAGAGCTTAGAGAATATGTTAACAGAGCTTCTAAAATAGTTCTAGAGGCTTTAATAAAGATTAGTGCATAGCCTACACAATTCTCAAAAGAATATTACAACTTTTTAATATTTTATAAACAAGATCTACAACCTTAACAACATCAGCAGCCTTCTCTCCCTCAATGCTAATCTGAATAACAAAAACCGTTGGTCTACCAACAAATGGTGGTTGAGAAAACTGCCTCGAGGTCTCAACTGGACGCGTCTTAACCAAGACATTGTCAAAGTTGCATACAAACGATGCCTGAGATCCTGTGCAAAACCCGTGCAATTCTATACCTTCTCTCAGCTTCGATATACATACCTGTTCTTCTGGCAAACCCTGCAAAGATGCCTCTACAACAACACTAAACAATTTTAATCACACAAAACTTTCACTTTATTCTCAAAAATATTAGCTAATATAAAAACATTTTCTTGGCGATATTTTTGTGATTTTAGTGTCCAAGAGACGTTGGAAAGCTTGTTGACGTTATTACATCTGGTTCTAGAACTTGTGAAGACAACGATACCAGAGCAAGATGTTTGGAAAGGCTTAAACAACACAACTATAAATATAGTCTTAAACAATACGCTTCTGGATGAATTTTGGTAAAGGCACCTAAGTCACAAAGAAAAATCGAATCTAAGTGTAGATGGTAATGTGATAGTCGGCACCCCTGTTGGGGATATTGGCACACCCCTGAGGTGCTCAACAATCGTCAAAACAAGGATGTTTCCAATAGAAAAAGATCTGAATAATGAGGTTGATCTAAGCGTCCTGGGCAAGATCATAGCTAAGAGCATAAGGGTTGAGCTAGTAAATGTAACACGCTCGGAGATGAGGCTAAAGATTGAGCTAACAGTGGAGAATCGGCTCAAAGCAATACTGCTCTACATCAAGGGGGTTGTGTTCAGCATTGAAACAGCAACTATACAGCTGGGCTATTGGGAGCAGAAGGCTGTAACCGGAGAAACAGATACACTAGTCTTCACAGCTACAATAGACAATTCGAAGACACCCAAGCTGTGGTACAATCACATAGGAAACAGAGAGAAAAACAGATATAGTAATCAAGGTGTGGTTCAAACAGAGGTGATGGGGAGAACCATTGAGATATTCAAAGAAATACCATTAGCAATAACCACAAAACTTGAAACAAACATATTCAAGTATAGAACTTGAGGATTAGGAACCTAGGTTTAGCAAATGCCTGTAACCTTCTGTAAACATTTTTCAATCACCTATTTTATCTCACATCATTGCCTTCATTTTCTTAGACTCAACATCTGCTAGAGAAGTACTTGGAATAGTCCAGAGGTTCCCATATCCACCCCCACACCTGATTGTTATTGCATATGAGAATATACCAAGCGAATCACGATATTTACGTTGATTTTTACCCATATACACCAAGGCTTTAAGGCTGAACTATGTTAGGCATTAAGCGCGCCACTGCACCTATAACCTCTATACATATCTTCCTCTACCCCTTTCCACTGCTTCTTCGATTCTACCCCAACCTAAGGATTCTTGGCAGTGCCAATCCATAGTTAGCTGCATGCCCAGCTAGAAAACTTCTCAAAAGTCTAAAATGAAGCAAAAAGATTAATATAATAGTATAAAGGCCTTAGTACTCAATGTAGTTAATGTGGAGGTGTTGTAAATATCTTTGACACTGTTTTTATTCAATAGATAGCTTTATTAGTATAAAATCTCATTCCCTTAAATTTTATAAATATGTATGCAGCTCCCACCATAACTACTATAGACATTCTTGAGGATGTGGCTCTGGTTAACCCTGGTACACGGTATGCCATAGCTGATGAACTAGTGGCTAATAGGCTAGGTTCAAGGCTTCAGAACTTATAGCCACCTAACCTCTTTCTCAAGACACGAAACCCCTTGCCACGAAGCCACAGCAAAGTCGATCACTGCTAAAGAGAAGACCACTCCATAGAGCTACACATGAGTTTGTAGATTTGCTGGGTATACACATGATTTAATTCCAAATTTATAGACGGGTAGCAGCCTTCTCCTAACCAGCGGTTTGAATAAATAAACAGGTTTTGTCCAAGGCCCTAACAACCATGATCATCATCGCAACAGCTGCTCCATTAACCATATTTGCATAAATTTTTTAGCTCTACCGCCACAGACTCTATATACCGTAACTAATTGTGAGCACATTGCAGTCGCCATCGAGGGAGAAGAAGATGAAGTTAAGGATTTCGGCTACAGGCCTGGTTCTTCTCCTCTACATTATGTTTTGGATAGTTTTTTTAAGCTACAATGAGAGGCTTGTAATACGTGCTATAGATTCTATTGGCACTGCAAATGCCCTCATACTATCGACAATTCTGCTTATACTCAACGCATATGTGCAAGGAAAGCTCCTATTGCTTTACCAAAATCACTTGATAAGCCTTGGGTCATATGCTGTAGCATCATTTCCTGTAGCTCTTGTATGGGTACTTTCATTTTATGTACTTCCAAGAGCTGTGGCAAAGATTCTAAACATCGACATCACATTTGCCGTGATAATAATCTCGCGGATAATCACTGTGTCAGCTCTTATTATAGCTATTACATTTCTGATAAAAAGATTCACACAGCAAAAACGAAAGCCAGTGGCAAATGGTCTAGCCAGCTGAAAAAAGATGTGTGCATTAAGCAACAAACCCTCTACTAATAACTTTGCAGCAGAGGTTATCGCCGAAGGCTTGCAGCACTAGAGGTTGTAGCCTATTTGCCGCCATGGCTAAGGCGATGAAATTTTTGAGGTTTTGCAACACATGGGTTGCTGGGCTTGCATGTCTCTATGGAACCTCTTAGTAAATCTAGAAGCTTTGCCAGGGCATTTTTATGCTTCTCTATGTATGTAATAGCTGAGTTAGTTGCTGCTATACCTGGCTATCTACTTGTCTTCAGTGTTCTTCCAAGGTTCATCAGATATGCAGAGCCTTGGGGATATGAAGACTCTTTCCACTATATTTGCACATTTGTGGGAAGTGACAATGATATTGATTGAGACTAGGTCTAAGAGTAGACGCTGCCCCCGACTCCTCTTAAGGCTTAACTAAATCAGTTAGGGCACTTGGTGAGGCATTGTAAAGTGTAAAGGCTTTAGTTAGGTGGTGAAGTGAAATGGGGTTGTATTGACTCTAAATAGGGTGGAAATACCAAGTTTTCTTCAATGCACAGATGAGTTCACATATACCTAGGCAATTGAATCTACCCAATCTTCGCTTCTACAGGTCCATGCAAATAGTAGACTAGGTTGTGGAGGATATGAAGAGTTGTAGAACCCTAAATAGCAAAACATTTACTTGAGACTGTTTTCCCAATCTATTCTATATAGCCGTGGCAAGTAGAGGATGATACCCAATAGAAAGAGTGTGTAGCTGTGGAGGAAGCCTTACTAAGATTTATTTAGAAGAATAGTTTTCAATGTAGGTAGTTGATAAAATTTTATGTGACCTGTTTCTGTAATGTATATACGGTGTATATACATGGCTGAGATCTTTGCTGTTAGGGTTCCAAAGGAGGTTAGAGAGAAGATGAGGAGGTTTAGGAAGGTTAACTGGAGTGAGGTTGTGAAGGAAGCTATTTTGAATAAGCTGAGAGAGCTCGAGGAGTTGGAGAGGATGAGGAGAGCTGCTGAGGCTATGGATAGGATTAGAGAGGAGATGCTGAGGAGTTATGGTCCTAGCGACTATGATTCTGCTGATGAGATTATGAGGTGAAGGGAGAGAAAATAATTGTTGTTAATGCTAGTGTAGTTGTTAAGTGGTTTACACCCGAAAGATATTTCGAGAAAGCTGTAGAGCTTAGAGATATGCATTTAAAGGGCTTGGTTAGATTGATGGCTCCGAACCTCATACTATAGAAGTAGCTAATGCACTTAGATTCCATAAGGTATACAAGTTCTCTTCAAACCACATAATAGAAGCTGTCAAGGCTATCGCAGATCTAGGGATAGCAACAGAACCAGATGTCTATACATGGACTATAGCTGTAGAACTCTCACTCAAAACAGGCATCAGCATCTACGATGCTGTATACACATCACTAACCATAGACAGAAAAGCTCTTCTTGTGACAAGCGACGAAAAATTCTATAACAAACTAAAAGACCTAGCCAATATTGTTCTATTGAGTGAGATAGATAACCACCTTCCCATCTAATGCTCTTTAGTCGAAGGGCCTAAGCATCACTACACCAAGCATGCAACAGCAGCTCTAAAAGATCTGAGAAAAGTCAGAATCTTTGTGGTAATAGCGTTTAATGAATATCCATAGACTAGTTACATTTTCAACTGTAGGCATATACTCATATCTGATATCAATAGTAAAGCCTCTGACTCATCTTCCATTCAAATCGTCTTCGTATGCCATCTACATACCTTCTCTCAAAGAGAACAAGCCATGCGACAATGCGTTAAAGAAGTCTATAGCCTACTCCAAAACATTGGTGGGAGGTTCAACACCCTCTTTCCTGAAACTCTTCAACAGAAACTTTATTGATCTATTCCTATCGAATCTCTCAACAATGACTTTATAAATGTATCTACCATATAGTGACCCGCTGGATCATCTAATTTGAGAAAGTTTCTAAGTATGTCAATTTCAGAGCCTGCTACGATAAAAACTATGTTCTCTGGATTGTTCTATAGGGTTACTTTCGCTTTACTCTCTCCTCAAAAATATTGTTTAAGAACAACTTTAGTCACGTGGGTTGAAATCTTTGTGGAGCTGGAATCCAAGGAATATCGGTAGGCTTGTAGGTGTTATCACATCTGGTGCAAGATCATCGATAGCACCTGTGAGAATTTCTAGAGAGGCAATGGACTATGTGAAGGATGAGATGCTGGCTGTGGTTGACGACTTTATCGAGGGCAGGAGGTTCCTCGGAGTGTTTAAGAGTAGCACTAAAAAGGATCTTGCTATAGATGTAAATGTTCTTCCAACAGTTTTCGATCCCGAGAAAAGCCACAGCTTCTCAGCACCCCTTATGCACAGCTATGTTGAGATCATTGGTGAGATAAACCCTGGTGGTGGGGTGTCCCTCAGCTTTGCGATACCGAGGCCTGGGAGCAATGTATACACGGTTGATAGAGGTGATGCACTATCAAATATACTAAAACTTCCCCAGGGCCTCTTCATAGGCTATCACAAATTCGCTAATCTAGAGATAAATGTTAATCCAATTGCCTTGGACTACCACATAGCTGTTTTGGGTGCTACTGGATCTGGCAAATCTAGATTAGTGAAAGCAATTATCGAAGAGGTTTTGAGAAAGGTGCCAAACTACAAGGTAATCATATTTGATCATACAGGTGTTGACTATGCCGATCTATCTAGATGGGTAGGCCTAGAAGATTTGGTTACAGTTATAGACTCGTCGAAGATAGTTCTAGACCCCGATATCATAACCGAGATTCTTTCTGATCAAATGGGTCTAAAAAAATCTGATCAACAAGAATATGTCTATGGAGCAGTAATCGAATATATTAGAAGTGTCGTTGAGGAGCAAGCTAATTCTACACGTCTACCAATAAAGATGAGGAGCACTGGAAAAAGAGATGAGGACACGGATGTCGAAGAGATTCTGAGGAGATATAAAGAGCTTAGCTCAAAGGGGCTGTTTAAATGGAGCTTTAGCCAGTTTGTTAAAGTCCTCAGCGACTATCTTTTATCTCTGAGTGCTAGGAAACAAACCATTGAGAAGCTTCAGCTACTGCTATACACAAGGGTTGGGAGAGGCTTCTTCGAGCAGAACCTCTCTAGAAGATCTATTGTGATTGACGATGTTGTCAGAGATTTTCTTGGTGGCAATGGTAGAAGAGTTATAATAGTTGATTTGTCTACAGAGATAGAGTATGGAGCTAAGAACGCAATTGTGCACCAATTTATTAGGAGAATATGGGAACACATTCTATACAGAAGAAGTAAAGCTAATTTAGTGGCTGTAGTTGACGAGGCACACAACTATTGCTGTGCATATGGATGCGACCCTGCAAAAGATATTATTGCTAAGACCAGTAGAGAGGGTAGGAAATGGGGATTTGGACTAATTCTATCCTCGCAAAGGGTAATAGATCTTGCACCAGAGATTAGGGGGAACATAAACACTGTTTTCTTCTCAAGGATGCAAACATCTGGAGACTATAACGAGTTGAGGAATTGGCTAGAGGGTGTAGAGTATATGGAGTATACACTTCCACTTCTATCACCAAGGGAATTCTTCTTCACGGGCCTGGGCAACCTACTTAGAAGACCACTTCTGGTGAGGGTCAGAGATGTTTCATGAAGATGAGGAGGTTTCTGGGAGATCCATAGAGCTAACAGACGAGAATCCAGAGCTCACAACAGCTTTAGTTGAAGCTGCTAGAGACATTATAAACAAGGTCTATGCAAACTATGCAAAGCCTGCTCTAGAGAATAGAGATAGGATCAGAAGTATCCTAGAAATCAAGAGATTCTCTGGGTCTTTGGAGCAAGGCAGTAAAATAGTTATAGCTGTTGATAGTACTTGGAGCAAGCCTGTACTGGAGATAGTATCCGGGGTCTTTGGGGTTGTAGCCTCAGGATATGTTGTTGTTGGCCCTAGCGGCACCTCATCTTATGAGATATGCAGAGTGGTGTCGCTTGTTGGAAATAGTGAAAAACATATTAATACTGCTATAGAGATCTCAGCAAAGATTATGGAGTATGATGCAGCTGCAAAGGCTTTGGATAAGCATAGTTATGCAGATATGGTTATGCTCGACGGATCTCTGTACTTCTCAACACGCCCATCTTTCTTCAAACCAGCTAGAGAGGTACATGGGGATCCCCTGGAGAATGTTTCGAACATCGATGAACTTATTTCGATCAGCTCAGCAATGCTGCTAAAACTGTTTAACAAGGCCGATAAAGCTCATGTGCCTGTTGTTGGAGTTGTTAAAAGGGTTTCAAGCACGTTCATAGCATCTTATATCGAGAGATCAGACCCTGAGCTTGCTAACAGGCTGAGAAAATTAAATGATAAGGTGATGCTCAGCTATGTTCTTGAGCCAGGAGAATACATTGTGATAAGCAGCTATCTAGACATCTTTAAGGAGCATTTAAACATTATGAAGAGATTTTCAAAAGCGTTGAAACATAGAAGAATACAGGCAATATTGGATACAATTGAAATGTGTGTAAGCGAGGAAGCAGGGGAAGAGCTGAAGAAGCTATGCAACGCAATGAAAGAAACAGCAATAATATTCTATAAACCGCCTAGCGACATGGTCTATCCCCAGGCTATAAGACTCGATGTCTACCCTAAATCGAGAATCGATGAGATTGTGAAATATGTGATGCTTAACACATCTCAAAATGCTGTGCCAATACCGATAGACTATGCTGATAGATTTATACGCCTAGAGTCAACATCCATAAAAAGGCTTTACAGTCTCATACTAAATTATGGCATTAAAGAAAAAAGCAATGCATTAATAGCACTTGGGTTAACAAATCCACAAAAAAGCTATTTGTTTATGCTCTGACCTCCTCCCCGCCCTTAAGGGTGAGGGTTCCCTTTAGTGTGGGGAGGTCTGGGCTACATTCCGGGCCTCCACCCGGTTTAGCCTCGCGCCCGGTCTTAGGCGCGTTACCCCTACCCTGGTTAGTGCGGGGCTTGGGGATATGGCTCTTCTCTTTGAGAATATGTTGAATGCTCCCACGAGGTCTGCGTTGAATACTTTGTTATGCTTATAGCATTTGAGCAATCCTCTATATATTCTCTCATGATTTTCTATTGCTCTGCATATTGGGCATGTTCTCGATGTGTCTTTCTCATCAACATACTCTACTTCAATACCATATTCCTCTCCAACCTCTTTCACCCTTCTTAATAAGTAGCCATAGCTCCATATATGCATCACCTCGAAGTTTATCTTGGAGCCTTTACCAGGCTTCTGAGAAACATACTTTGAATATCCTATGAATATCTTCCTCACACCTCTATGGTATAACCATTCTATAGAGTTTCTAACAGCCCAGTCTATGTAGCATTTGATCTGCCTTCTCCACTTCTTAAACATCCTCCTAAGCCTCTTAGAAAACTTCAAACCATATCTATTCAAAGTACTCTGGTAATCAGAGATTTTGCTCCTTCAGTAGAAGCTTATGGATTTCAATGACCTTCCATTCACTAGCAGTGCAGATCTATCCTCAACATATATGGCTAAGAGGTTATTAATACCTATATCTATTCCAGCTTCTCTATCTCCAAGAGGTTTGAGAAGTATTCTAAGGATGCTGCCTCTTACTATCCTCCTCTCAACCTCGTATGATACGTGTACATATCACTTCTTCTCGTCATGGTCATAGTGTATCTCAGCTCTACCCTGCCTCCCAGCTATATGTATCTTCCCAGAATATCTAATCCTAATAGATCCAACAGCTCCCAGGCCCTTGATAATTATGTATTCACCCTCGATTCTATACTGATCGTTTCTAAGCACAGTCCACAACGTTTTCCTCCCACCCCTCTTCCTATACCCCGGTGGATTGACCCTTGCCATGAATGGTGGTGTTCTGCCCTCCTTTCTAGCCTTTAGCAATCCGAAGAAGGATCTCCAGGCTCATCGTTTTTATTCAGGATTTGCTGTGCTGTAGCAGAACCTATTAGCATTTTGTACTTCTCGTAAAACTTCTTGTATGTGTTCCTAAGATCCACTCTTTTGGTTTCGAAGAACTGTCTTCTCCTAGCATAGTTGACCTCATTCCAAAGCTTAGAGGATAGACTGCATAAAGCTCTCAACCCCGCCTCAGTCTCTTCATCTAGCAGCAGCCTCAGCATCACCACTCTCTTCAAGATACCACGCTCGGAGCCCTGACGGGCATAGAGATAGATTGGCCATCTCTATATTGCAACCGCTAGAGAGTAGCCCGCCAAGACCCCGAAGATATAGAGGATAAAGAGCTTATAAACCTTAGCCATCCCCGTCCTAAAGAGCAAGGCTTTCAGTTGTAAAGAATTCAACACTTTTCCTATGTATTTAAATGCTGTTCTTTTCTTAAAGTTCTTTACATTGCTTAATAAAAGAGTGGAAATACATGGTTTTTTAAAAGCACTACTTTTTTGACACAACCTCTAGAAACGCCATAGAAGTTTTGCAAGATATGCTTAATACTTATTAGCAGAAGAATAATTTCTTCGAATCTATAGGGTGCTTGATGTGAGTGTGCTATTGCTTAAAAATGTTAGCATAGCTGTTAGTGAGAAAATCGTGCTTGAAGATGTTAATATGTCTGTTGAGAAAAATGATGTTGTGTTTCTTCTAGGTCCCAATGGGGCAGGTAAAACAACTTTGCTAAGAGCTTTAGTGGGTTTTCCTGGTTACAATATTGTGTCTGGTAGAATCTTTTTTGAGGGAGAGGATATAACTAACACTAGTATGGAGACCAGAGTTTCTAAAGGTATTGCCATAGCTCATCAAATACCACCGAAATTAATGGGTGTAAGAGTTAGGCAATTGCTTGAGGCTTTGTGTCACAAGAATAAATGTGATGTGTATGAAATAGCTGATGATCTTGGTATACTGCATCTTCTTGATAGAGAATTTGGCAAGGGCTTTTCAGGTGGTGAGCTTAAAAGAGTTGAAATAGCGACTTTACTAGCACAAAAACCTAAGCTAGCTCTTATAGATGAGCCTGATAGTGGTGTTGATGTTGATTCTATTGAAATTGTGGCTAAAGCAATTAAAAAAGTTATAGAGTTATCTCCTTATAAATCAGCTATAATAGTTACTCACTCTGCATTGATATCGAGATACATAGAGCCTACAAAGGTTTGCATCATAGCTTCCAAAGCCATAAGAGCTTGCAATGGTAAGGAGCTCATAGACGAGGTGTTTAAGCATGGGTTTAGGGAGCTGGCTTAAAGAAATAGAGACTAGGGCTCGTGAAGGCCTGAACAAACCCTCACCCTATGGCATTGATGTTGATGTAACACAGTTTCTAGAGGTTAAAGAAGGTAAGCCTAGCTTAGATGAGTCTAGGGTTAAGGAGGTGGGTGTGGATCTTTCAGCCAAGGCTCTTTATACACAAGTTGATCAACTTTATTTTAAGTATCTTAGCAAAATACCAGGGGTAGAGGTTATGAAAATAGAAGACTTTGTGGAGAGTAATAGAGATGAGGCTAGGGAATATGTTTGGAAACTTATTGATCCAGGCAAGGATAAGTATACTGCTTTAGCTGCTCTTAGAGGTAGAGGTGGATATTTCATAAGAATTAAGAAAAATACTAAAGTTGAAGAGCCTATAATGGCCTGTTTATTTATGAGTATAGGGGGTTTGCAAGCACCACATAATATTGTCATTGCTGAAAAGGGTTCTGAAGCAACTGTTTATACTGGTTGCACCATAGCACCTGAAGTAATAGGGCTTCATGTAGGTATATCGGAATTTTATGTTGAAGAGAATGCAACTCTTAGATTTGTAATGGTTCATTCATGGAATAAGGTATCTCATGTAAGACCGAGAACAGCTGTTTATGTAGGACCTAATGGTAAGTACATTTCCTACTACGTTAATCTCTCAAAGGTAAAAACACTTCAAACATATCCAATTGTCTATTTAAGTGATAATGCATATACATATTTAGCATCTATAATACTTGGTTTAGAGGATTCTGATATAGATGTTGGTAGTGGAGCTAATCTCAATGGAGAAAACGCTGCTGCAGAAATAGTTTCAAGATCTTTAGCAAGAGACAGTGCTAAAATAGTTGCTAGAGCCTCTATAATGGGTAGACATGGCAAGGGACATATAGACTGCAGAGGCCTTATGCTATCGGATAAGGCAGTTATTAGAACAATACCAGAACTCTATGCATTAACCCCAAACACTATCTTAACTCATGAAGCTTCAATAGGAAGACTAGCTGAAGATGAAATAAACTATCTCATAAGCAAGGGATTTGCAAAGGACGAGGCCATAGCAATTCTTTTAAGAGGGTTTATAAGTGTTGAGATTAAGGGTTTACCTAAAAAAGTTCAAGAATATATAGAAACCGTGGAAAAGCTAACAGTTGAAAAAAGCATGTAAATAGTCAAAATAGATTCTTTCTACTCTTTCAAGAATCTAACCTCATTACATTGCCCAAAAATATATAAAAACACCTATATATTCTTATTATAAAGAATACTGATCATGATTGTGGTGTAGTTAATTGTTAAAAGAAAAAGTGGTTATGTTAAAACTTGCAACTCTATTTATGTTTCTGCTAATTGTGAGTAGCTTGGTCTTGGCATATTCAAAACCTGTTAGTGTTATATACATAGATAGCAATGGTGTTGTACACATCAATGCTACTATTTATCTAACAACAGGTTTAAACATTATTTATTTACCAGCGCCTCCAGTTATTGAAACAGTTTCTATTTCCCTAAATGGCCAAGAACTACCTTTTCTATATAATAGCAGTGCTAATGCATTATATGTAGTGGCTTTCACTAGTGGAAATTGCACTATTAACTATGTGGCAAATGTTAGTATTGAAAACAATGTTTTTACACTTCATCTCTCAAATGGGTATATGTATAGGTTATTACTTGATCCAAACATAATTTTGTTAAATGTTCCAAGAAACATATCTAGATATGGATACATAAACAGGTCTATACTATACATAGAGTTTTCTGATAAGCAAGTTATAAGCTACATTGTAAAGCCACCAGCAACTGTATCAACTCCAATTACAACACAAAAAACTGAGATGCCACAACAATTTTTATCTTCAGCATTCTTGTTCATAGTTATAGCCTTGGCTATTGTAATTGCCTTGTCACTCTACATTTATTTTATAAGATTTAGAGGTGGGAAAGGAAAGGAATTGGAATTATTAAATGAAGTTGACTTAGCAATATTGAGAGCTCTTGAAAAGAGAGGTGGATCTGCTCTTCAATCAGAGTTGCAAAAAGATGTTGCTATTCCAAGAACAACCCTGTGGAGACATGTAAGGAAGCTTGAAAAACTTGGCTATGTTAGAATTGAAAAGGTTGGTTTACAAAATAGAGTTGTTTTGGTTAAGAAACTTCGCTAGACTTTTTAATTCTCTTTCCATCTCCAATTACATAGAAATATCCATCATCTCTTTTCTCAAGCTTATATATAGGAACCTCGTGCTTCACTCTTTCCAAAACTCTTGACAAGGTATTCAAAGCATCTTTTCTATTTTTAGAGGCAACGAGTATGTACAAAGTTTTTTCACCTGGTTTTGCCAAGCCAACTCTATGCATAATTTCAATAGCCTTGACATCTTCCACCATGCTTTCTTCCAATGCTATTTTTTCTAAGGCTTTTGTAGCATATGGTTCATAGGCATCGTAAACAAGCTCCTTAACTTTGTGACCTTCAACAACATCCTTAACAACTCCTATAAAGATTGCTATAGCGCCTACACCCTCTCCACCAAGCCTCTTCAGAACACTCTCAATCCTAGTATTAAAATCTATTTCACTATCATCTTTAAACAATTTAGCATAAACATGCTTAGATCCGCCAGAAGCAGGTGGCAATAATGCTATGTCATCTCTCTCACTAACTCTGGTGGAATCTGTAGCAACAATGCCATTAACCATGAAAATTGGTTCAATACTATTCATCAATTCCCTAAATTTATAACTCATATTTGATAAAATTTCCTTGAGTTTTGCAATAGTGATTTCGTTTCCATCATCTACTTGAATTTCTATCTCCTTTGCATTAAATGCTTCTCTAAATATTGAAAACAATTTAACCTTTAGCTTCATCAGCCGAAACCTCCTCTAATCATCTACTCATTCCACCCTACGAGTTCATCACTAGAATTCTTTTAAGAATAAAACTTAATAACTTTATATGTGTTATATTAATGTGGAAGAGGTGTTTTCGAAAAGCATTGTTTGCTAATATTAATTATCTTGGTGCATCTCATGAGAATCTTTAAACAGGTTATTCAAGTTATTAAGGTTCTGGAAGCGTTTTCAACACTTCTTATTCTTATTGTAGTAAGCATGGTGATATTTGTTTTTAGAAAAGCCTTTATTCGCTTCTTTCTCACTACAAACTTTCTATTAGCATCGTTTTTAATTTCCTTTGTAGCATCTGTATCTATAGTTCCAATACCATACACATATATATTGTTTCTAATAGCATCAGTATATAAAATGAGCTTGAGCTACATTGTTTTGCTTTCACTAGTAAGTGGATTGGGTTCTGCACTTGGAGAGGCAATTGCATGGGTTATTGGAAAAGCTAGTAGAGCAGCACTAAAGGATACAGGGTATTTCAATAGATTGGAAAGCCTTTTGAAACTAGTTGATATATGGGGATACAAAGCTGTTGCTTTATTGGTATTCATATTTGCATTTACACATTTACCTGATAAGGTTCTGTATATACCACTTGGCATGATGGGGTATAGCATATGGAAAGTTATGCCAGTAACCTTCATTGGAAAATTTCTAATGATAATATCGATTTTGCTTGTTGGAAATGTTTGGGGAGCTCTTGGAGAATTCTTCATAGGAAATGAGGCAACAATGTTTGTGCTCTCAACTATTTTATTGGTTGCTACAATGGCTGCTACATTATTTGTTAAATGGGATAATATACTTTTAAACTATTTACAAAGAAGAATTGTGAAAATTGAAAAATAGTTACAACTTCGTAATTCTTGCTTATAGTAACTTTATTAAAAAGTTTTATTTCTGAACCTTTTAATAACTATATGGTGAAATTATGAACAAAATAATTGTGCTGGCATTTGATTTAGGTGCTTCAAGCTGTAGAGCAATGATTGGTGTTGTAGATGAGAAGGAGAAGACAGTAAGTGTTGAGGAGCTTTATAGATGGCCTAATTTCATGATTAGAGTTGGTGATAGTCTTTACTGGGATGTTTTAAGAATATGGCATGAAATGAAGAATGCTATTAAAATGGCCTATAGAAAATTTGGTAAAGACCTTGTCTCCATAGGTGTTGATACATGGGGTATAGACTTTGCCTTGTTAGATGAAAGAGGAATGCTTATTGAAAATCCTCACACATATAGAGATCCTAGAACAGAGGGTATGATGGAAGAAGTTTTTAAGAGAGTTCCAAAAGAGAGAATCTATGAGAGAACAGGTATACAATTCATTAGAATCAATACACTCTATCAAATATTCTCAATGGTTTTTCACAACGATCCAAAGCTGAAAATAGCGAAAACATTTCTTATGATACCAGACCTCTTTAACTATTGGCTAACAGGAGAAAAGTTTGCAGAGTATACAGAGGCTACAACAACACAGTTTCTTGACCCAGGGGCAAAGAAGTGGACATTCGATATTTTAGAGGCTTTGGGTGTTCCAACACATATATTTCCAGAGGTTATAGAGCCTGGAACAAGAATTGGGAAAATCGATCCAAGGCTTGCTTCTGAACTTGATATTCCAAAGGATATAGATGTTGTTGCACCTGCAACCCATGACACAGCTTCTGCTATTGCTGCAGGTCCTATGGTTGCTGAAGATGTGGGCTATGTTAGCTCAGGTACATGGTCTCTTGTTGGTGTTGAGCTTCCCCATCCACTTATAAATAAAAAGGCTATGGAATACAACTACACTAATGAAGGTGGGGCATTTAACACAATAACATTTCTAAGAAATATTCAGGGAATGTGGATTGTTGAGGAAATTAGAAGGGTTTTGGCTGATAAGGGACAGCAGCTATCGTATGATGAAATATTGAAAATGGCTCAAGAAGCCAAACCATTTACGGCATTCATAGATCCAGATTATGAAGGTTTTATAGCTCCTGAGAATATGGTAGAAGCAATAAATGCTTATTTAGAGAAGACAGGACAGAGAAAGCCACAGAGTCTTGGAGAGCTTTTCAGAATTGTTTTTGAGAGTCTAGCATTTAAGTACAGACTTGTGTTTGAACAAGCAGAGGATTTGCTTGGTAGAAAGCTTAGAGGTATTAACATATTTGGTGGTGGATCTAGAAACTGGTTCCTAAATCAGTTAACAGCTGACTTTACAAACAAAACTGTTTATGCAGGACCTGAAGAGGCCACATCAATAGGCAATGTTTTGCTGCAGGTTGCTGGGCTAGGTATTATAAAGTCTTTGAAGGAGCTTAGAGAATACATTAAAAACTCTTACAAGATCAGAGTCTTTGAGCCTAGGTATAGCGGCGAGTATGAAGAAGCATACGAAAAGTTTCTTGGAGTTATTGGCTATAGAAGGTGATTAGAGTATGGCAAAGCAGTTTTTCATAGGAATAGATGTTGGTAGTAGTGGAGTTCGTGTAGAGGTGTATGATGTTGAAGGAAATCTTATATCTGCTGGAAAAGCCAGTATAACCAAGCAAGATGTTGTTGAATGGATTAAGGCCATAGAAAATGCAACACCTTCTGTTGTGAAAAACTGTGTTGATTGTGAAAAGCACGTTTCCATAGATAGTACCTCAGGCACATTTGTAGCTATAGATAAGTATGGTAATGTTTTGTATGGTCCAGTTATGTACTATGAGAAGAGAAGTGATGTATTTGAGGAAATAAAAAATGTTGATGCTGTTAATGAGCTTGCTAAACATGGTGTTAGTGTTGATGCATCATCACCATTTGTTAAAATACTCTACATAAAGAAACATTTTGGTAAACTCTATGAAGGTATCTATAAATTTGTTCCCGCAGCAACCTGGCTTCTATACAAACTTTGCTATGATGAGGGAGAGCAGTGGGAGGACATTAAAACAGATTATACAAATGCTTTAAAGTTTGGTTTAGACATTTTATCTACACCACCAAAGTGGTTTGAGCTTCTGTTCAATTCTATAGGCATTGAACTAGAAAAGCTACCAGACCTAGCATCATCTGGAGAATTTATATGCAAGGCAAAAAGTCGCATGGCGCAAAACATTGGATTATACAATGCATTTGTTTACCAGGGTATGACAGATGGTAATGCAGCTGCACTGGCTGGTGGAGCTCTTGGAAAAGGAGATGTGAATATATATACAGGCTCTACAACAGTACCAAAAATTTCTGTTGATAAAATTGTTATGCATCCAGCCATATACTACCACATACATCCACTAGATGGATACTTAGCAGGATCTGCAACAGGTTTTACCGGTGCCTACCTCTCATGGTTTGCAGAAAAAGTTTTTGGATTTTCTGTAGAAGAGGCATTTAGATATATAGAAGTTGTTGAGGCTGGAACAGAGTATGTATTCTTTCCATATGGTGATAGAGGTCCATTCTACGACCCAAAATTAGCACCTGCATTTATAAATGTTGCTATGTATGATCAGCCTAGGGATATTGTTGTGGGTAGAATATTGAGAAGCATCGTACTTGGAATAACAATGCTGGAGAACATGTATCTAAACCTATTTCAAAACTTGTTCAACGTTAGAATAAGCGAGGTAAACCTAACTGGTGGTGCTGCTAAATCAAAGCTTTGGAATAGGATAAGAGCTTCTGTATATGGCCGAAGAGTTATTGTTCATGGTGATTTAATTGGTGTTGGAACAATTATACCAGTGCTCTACAGAAGCAAAATATACACAAATATTGGTGAAATTAAGCAGAGGTTTCTAAAACCAGTTGAGTTTATAGATCCTGATAAGGAGCTGACAAAAATCTATGAAAAATTCAAAGAGAAATTTGAGGAAATGTGGATGAGATTACGAGAAGTTTACAAAATATAACTTTTTAACATTGTTTCTTAGACGTGTTGAGAGATATAGTTTAGCAGTGCCGATATAAAGTATTTTGTTGATGTTGATGCATTAAATGGTAAAACTATTTTCGCTTCTTTCTTAGCATCCTCATCTGCATCACCAACAACTATGCCAATACCTACAGCCTTAATCATATCAACATCTGTAACACTGTCTCCAATGGCTATTGATTTGTTTAAATCAATATTTGTTTTATCAGCAATTATCTTTATAGCACTGCTTTTGCTGCAATATCGCGGATATATGTGCAAGACGTAGCCTGTGTACAGTGCGTATATATGTGGATATTTCTCCATTATGCTGCTCTCCAACTTTCTTGCCATGGCTGGGTTAGATTTGATGTGTTCTGGTACATGAAATGCCCTATCACAAAGTCTATACAAATTGCTTGTTGATCTCTTTAGGGAAAAGCTTTTTTCAATATCTTCAACTAGTGAATCAAGACTTTCTCTACATAGTTTGATAAGCTCTCTACCCACTTGAATAACACACCCATTTTCAGCTACAAATATTGGTGTTAAGCCCAAGTATCTTTGAAGTGTTAACACAGTTGGATATGCATTTCCAGAGACAAGACAAACCGGAATTCCATAAGCCATGACCTTTCTCAAAAGCTCTATAAGCTCCAAGTCCAGCACATAAGAACCTCTTTCAATAGTTAAAACACCATCTATATCAATGAATATAGCTGATGGCCTTGACCCTTTTAGATAATCAGAAATAGTTTTGATGATGTCAATACTCAATAGTAACACACCTAAGGTGTTCATATTCTGGGTTCAGAAAAATATTTAATTTCAAGCAAAAAATTTTGTGTTTTATATAGGTCTTACTGTTCCCCACTTCTCCAAGGCTCTTCTAAGCTCTTTATGATCTCTTGCATAATCCTCTAGTGGAATTCCCTTAGCAATTGCTTCAAGAGCTTGCCTAACTGCAGCTGCTCCTGCTCTTGGTCCATCTGGATGCCCTATTGTTCCACCTCCTATCTGCATTACACAGTCTTTGCCAAGAACCTTAACAACCTCTGGCAAAGTACCTGGGTGGAGACCACCAGATGACACTGGTACAGCTGGTTTTATTGATCCAAATTCTTGTTGTAGATGATAGAAGTCGTTTTCATCTGGTTTAAACGGGTTTTCTCTTAGCACCTTAGCATTTCTTATAACATCTATTGTTTTTGCTTCTAGCTTTCCAACTTCTGGTGTTCCTATGTGTAGCTGGTCAACACCTATTATTCTAAAGAGTTTTGCTAATGTGAACATCGATATTCCATGGTATGGGTTTCTAGTCATAGCTGCATGCATTGCTCTATGAGCATGTATTGCAAGTTTGTATTCCTCAGCAAGATCCCTTATATAGGTTAGAGAAGACCACCCTGCTACAACAACATCTACCATTATATATGGATTTCCATAGTCTGCTACAAGCTTCAATCTCTTCTCCATTTCCCTAACATCTGCTGTTATATTTGCAAACCAAACTTTTCTTTCCCCAGTCTCCTTCTCAACCTTATCAATAATCTTCATTATTGACTTGGCCCTTGCCTCAAACCTGCAATAGCTTGGACTTGCAAGATTCTCATCGTCTTTTATATAATCCATTCCACCAGATAGAATCTCATATGCAAGTTTCTCAACCTCATCAGCAGTATAGCCAACCTTTGGCTTTGGAACCGTGCCAACAATTGGCCTATCATAAACCTTGAAAATATCTCTAACTCCATGCAAACCCTTTACAGGGCCCTTGAAATATTTAATGAAGTCAAGAGGCATGTAGATATCTTCAACTCTAAGCCACTTAGCTCTTCTCATACCAAATATGTTTCCAGCGACACTCGCCAAGAACCCTGGCATATTGCCTTCTTCAAACAACTCAGCAGGATAGGCTATTCTAATAAGCCAAGAACCATCGCCAAGATCTTTGAAGAAGTAAGCCCTGCCCTTGAGCCTCTCCAACCTGTTTTGATCATACCAAACATAGAGCGTAGTCCACGTACCAGTACTACTCTCAGCAGCCACACCACCAGCAACATCCTCTATGGAAAAGCCCTCAGCAGGTGTCACCCTAAATGTTACAACAACATCCTTTTTGAAATCAGGTGAATAGTTTTTGTCAACCCACATATGATATGGCTCAAAATCAGCCTTTGACATGTGCATTCCCTGACAACATCCTGTGTTTACATGTTTATAAGTTTAGCTGAAAATAAAATTATTACTGAGTATACTAAGCAAACTGTAGCAATGTTTTCAAGATAATGAAATGTTTAAAGCATATACTATTGAGAAACTGTTTTTATTTGGTATCGCAGCTACATACTGCACAAGAGTCGTTATAGCTTCATTTAAATTCGACGCTTCCTATTATTAAGAACGATTCTTACACATTATTCATGTTATCTAAGATTTGCTAATTTAAGGTTGTAAACCTTTCTATGTAGAGTTCTATAAAATCATGATTATTACCATGGAAATATGTTTTTATGTGACGCCAAGAGAGGTTGAGCTATTTGTAAATCAATAAGCAGCTTATTAGTAAGGTTTGTGTTATAAGTGTTTTATTTATTGTTAAGCGTTCTTCTTTTAATCACCTGTTTAGCGATGACCATGGACAAAAGAACTACAAAAGATGCTTATGGGAATATCTACAAATGTTTTCATAAATGATGATAAAAGCTTTCTGAACATACATGAAATTAACAAAACTGTTATAATACATCCAAACACTATATACAAGAGAGTTGTTAGGTATAGTATAGCAATGCCTTGCATTTCTCAAGTTTCATTCTTCTAAGTTTCTTTAATTTAGATTCACAAAGAAGCTATGTCATTTCTGAAATGCTTATCTATAGCAATTCTTATAGCATCACCTTATATTTGCACTTCTAATTTGCCTTTATATGAAGAACCAATTTTGGTGAAAAACAATGGTGTCTGTACATGCTTTGTCTTTTGATGTGTGGAACACTCTACTTGATATAAACAAAATATTTAATCTAATATCGATAAAAATTGCAGAGCTTTCTAATGGTCTTAGCAGCGCCATGGTTATGAGCACTATTCTAAATGTTTATGAGAAGTGTAAAACGAGAAGAAGGCTTGGTGAAGTAGATGGATTCAACATTGTTATAGAGTCTCAAAACATTCTTGCTGAGGAGCTGGGTCTTGAAATTAGCACAATTTTAAAAGCAATTGCTGAAGCATTTGAAGAGGCAAATCCCAGAGAAATTATTTTTAGTGATGCCATAACTACTTTAGAGCTTTTGCATAGACTGGGGTTTAGGCTTGGAATAATTGGCAATACCGTTTTTTGGAGCAGCATATACACAATCAACTTGCTTAAAAGGCTTGGCATATACAATCTCTTTGAGGTGACCATATTCTCTGACGAAACAAGAATTAACAAACCTGATAGAAGAATTTTTCTCATGTTTTCAAAGAACATTGGTTTAGAGCCAAGTAAAATTGCTCACGTGGGTGACAGTGTTATTGAGGATGTTGGAGGGGCATTATCAGCAGGTATGAAAGCAATACACATAGATAGGAGAAGAGGAAAAAACAAAGTTATCTTAAGAGACATTGGATTAGCGTTAATTGGTGAATTGACACAAGTTATAGATGCTTTGGAAGAACTTTAACATATTTACAAAAATGGCTGCATATTCAATTGCATTCTTTGCTAAATTTTGCAGCAGGATTTTTGCCTGTGTTCATATACGCAAAATTTAAATTATAACAATGTTCCGGCTAATCTAGGTGAATACTTGTGGAGTATGTGTCTCTTGGGAAAACAAAAGAGAAGATTTCAAGAATAGGTTTGGGGGCGTGGCAATTTAGTGAAGCATGGGGGGTAACAGAGTATGAAAAAGCTAAAAGCGTTGTTGGAAAAGCTGTTGAGCTTGGAATAAACTTTTTCGATACTGCCATGGCATACGGTCTTGGCTTAAGCGAAAATATTTTGGGTAAGGCTTTGAAGGAAATTGGTGTTAAAAGAGATGATGTTTTCGTTACAACAAAGATAATACCAGACTTTCTAACCCCAGATGACATATTCAAATCTGTTGAGCATTCGATAAAGGTTCTAGGGCTTGGATACATAGATGGTCTTCTTATTCACTGGCCACCTGTTTGGCACAACTATCCAACTAGGATGTATGCAAAGTATTTGGAGAAGCTTGTTTTTATGGGCAAGGTGAGGTATCTTGGTCTAAGCAACTACCCTGTTGAACTTGTTGAGAGCTTTAGATCCAATCTCTCGAAAGTCGATGTGGAGATTTTCCAGCATAGATATAATCTTGTTGAGAGATGGGCAGAAGAAGAGATAATACCATATGCAGAAAAACACGGTATAACACTTCAGGCTTGGAGCCCAATAGCAAAAGGTGCTCTAACAGGAAAATACACACCAGATAACCTACCAAAATTCACAGACGTTAGAGCAAGAGAACCAGTATTCCATCCACAAAACTTTGAAAAAGTGTGGACACTTGTTCAACTACTCAAGAAAATAGGTGAAAAATATGGCAAAACACCAACACAAGTGGCACTAAACTGGCTTGTTATGTCAAGTCCTGTTGTTGTTCCAATACCAGGTGCTAAAAGCCCTGAACAAGTAACAGAACTTGCAGGCTCTGTTGACTGGAGACTTAGCTTTGAAGACTGGATTGCTATTGATGAACTTAGCAAAGCCATTAGATTAAGCTATTCTGTGTATTATTTATCGTATAGCCCAACATGATTATGACCTTATTTCAACATATGAAATATGACAGCAAAAAGATTGAAAATCAAATTTTATTTTCATTATATTGTACAATATCTAGCAATGCCATAGCTTTACATTGTTTAGAAAATTCTTTAAACACATAAATTTTACTTTCAATTCAAAATATTTTAATAAAAATTAAAATATTTAAAAAGATTGTGTTTAACTACATGCTAAACCATAGTATCCTGGTGCATGAAGTTGTGGATTAGTTGGGGATAGTTGTGCTGATAGCTTTAGAAGCTCTATTGGAGATATCTTGAAATAGTCTAGGGAAAGTGAGTATGTTGCGTTGCATGGCACAACTTTATATGTTGGTGTATTAATCACAGCTTTTTCAGGTAATTTCATCTGTCCTGTTACTAGGTAGTAGCCTGCCCAAACACCCCAATACCCCATTGTGTATGGATGTTGCTGAATGCTTAATGCTACTTGCCCTTTAGCTATGAGATTAACCCAGTCAGTTACTTGAGCATCAAATCCTAGTACATATACATCAACACCTGGAGCTATCTTGTTGTCATTTAGTGCTTGGACAATAGCCATAGCTTGTAACAAGTTAGTGGCAAAATATGCTGTTACACCTTTGCCGTACTTTGGTACAATAGTGCTTGCCTTGGCATAGCACTCAGGCAGCAAATCAGGATCCACTTGCACCTCTTCTAGAACTTGAACATCTCCACGATCTATATATGGCTTTAAAGCGTCCATAAATCCTTCATATCTTAAATAAGATGTTGGAATTCCAGGTAAACCACGGAATATTATTATCTTCCATGGCTTTGGAATGCCCTTGGCTTCTAACCATTTCAAGAATGCTTCTGCCTCTATCCTTGCAGCCCATCTATTGTCTGTTCCAAGATAAAGATCTCTTGCAGTTTGATCAGGAAAGTCTCTATCAACAAGTATAACCTTTGTACCCGCTTGCCTAAGTTGCTTAACAACATCTTGTAAAGCATCAGATACTGGACCTACAACAGCCACATCAGGCTTTAAAGCAAGTGCTTGCTGAACCTGTGAAATCTGAGTATCTAATGATGTAGCATCAAATCGTCTATAATCAACATCAATTCCAAGTGCTTTTAAATCACTTACTGCGTCTTCAACACCCTTAGCTAGGATATCCCACCATGGATTTGCAGGAGCTGGATCAAAGAAGAATACAGTAATCTTCTTTTTAACTGGAACAGCTGCTTGTGTTTGTGTAATTGTTTGCAGTACGGTTTGCAATACTGTTTGTGTTAATGTTCTCTCTACTGTTACAGTTGTAACTTTCTCAATAGGAGGTCTACTTGCAAAATATCCAACCAATCCAGCTAAAATAACTATTATAACTATTGCTGCATACAGCCATGGTGTTGTTGTTTTAGGTGTAGACATTACACTTACCCTTATATATTCTTCTCAGTTTTAGTATTTAAGCTTTTTTGATTTGGTTCCTCTAATCAAAGGTTTAAAATTTATAAACACAGTTTAACTTTATTGCATCATTGGGCTAAACTATGAGCAGTTCACAAGCAATATTAGCAAAGAACATAACAAAGACATTCCCTGGTGTTATAGCATTAAATAATGTATCTTTTGATGTTAATTATGGTGAAATTCATGGTTTATTAGGGCAAAATGGTGCTGGCAAATCAACTCTTTTAAAAATATTGTATGGAGTTTATAAACCAGATAGGGGAGAGGTATATATTAACGGTATTAAAACCCACATAAAATCACCTAGAGATGCTCGTAAACATGGTATTGTTTTAGTACACCAAGAAATAACAGTAATGCCTCATCTTTCAGTACTTGAAAACATATCCTTGCTTGGATTCACATGGAACAATTTAGCAACAAAATTTGATTGGAAGGAATTCAAAAAATATGTTGAGAATTTACTTAGTAATCTTGGAATAGAACTAGATCTTAAGACAAAAGTACGTGATTTAAGTGCTGCTGAGAGAATGATTATTCAAGTAATTTCCGCACTAAGTATTAATGCAAAAGTTCTTTTACTTGATGAGCCTACAAGCCCTCTTTCTTTACATGAAATAGAGAAACTTTTCATGGTTTTAAATCAGTTAAAGAAACAAGGTATTGCAATGGTTTTTGTAACTCATAGAGTAAATGAAGCCATGGAGTTATGTGATAGAATAACTATTCTTAGAAATGGTGAGAAAATAGCCACTGTTAAGACAACTGATGTAAATACTCATGAACTTATAAAACTCATGTTAGGACGAGAACCAGAAGAGCTTTACAAATTTAGAACAGAGAAGGATACAAAGGTTCTTATTGAAAAATTTAGTAAAACTACACCGTTAATAGAATTGGTTAACATATATACCCAACCATCTTCTCCAAGTGAAATACCATTAAAAAATGTAAATTTAAGAGTTTATCAAGGGGAGGTGGTAGCAATATTTGGGTTTGTTGGTGCTGGAAAAACAGAATTGGGAAAAGCAATTGTTGGTGCAACAAAAATTCTTTCTGGAGAGGTTAAGTATATGGGGAGAAAGATAAAAATTAAGAGTCCTACTGAAGCTGTAAAGTATGGAATATTTTATCTACCTGAAGATAGAAGAACAGAAGGACTTATACCTCATTTCACAGTTGCTTCAAATATGACTATATCATCTCTATATTACTTCACCAAAGCCAAGATATGGCTAAATTTGGATAAGGAAGTCTTAATGAGTAGTGACATGATTAAAAAACTAAGTATTGTAACCCCTTCACCATATGCTAATATACAACAACTAAGTGGTGGTAATCAGCAAAAAGTTTTGGTTGCACGTGCTATGTTAAGTAATGCAAAGCTTGTAATATTTGATGAGCCAACAATTGGCATAGATATTGGGGCCAAAGCAGAAATAAGAAGACTTATATATAGATATTCAAGGGATCGGGGAGTATCATCAATCATTTTAACAAGTGATGTCGATGAGGCATTAGGTATTGCGGATAGAATATATGTTATGAGAGATGGTAGCATAGTTAAGGAATACATAAATGAAAATCTTGATAGAGATGATATACTCAAAATCTTGGCTTAAAAAGCCAGGAATAACCTAAACCAGTAGTGATGTGGTGCTTATGAAAAAAACCAAGAAGGCATTTACTGCAAACGCAAGTATTGTTAATAGCTTTTGGAAATGGTTCAAAGGTGTTTACTTTACCTATGAGCTTTCAAGAGCGGTTGTACCACTTATATTATTGATCATAGTATCAATAGCATTAGCACCTGGATATTTTCTAAAACCCATAAACATTAAGGTAATACTAATGCAGTTAACGCCACTTACTCTAATAGCAACAGGTGAAATGCTTATAATTCTAATGGGCAGTATTGATTTGAGTCCTGGCTCAGCATTAGCGGCTACAGCAATGCTTTCAGCATTAGTAATACGTCGCTATGGAAGTTTAGAACTGGCAATTCTAGTCGCAATAGCTCTTGGAACTATGATTGGAGCTATAAATGGATTATTAGTTTCAAAGTTCAAGATATATTCGTTTGTGGCAACACTAGCAGCTTTAGTTATTTGGAGATCATTTGTTATAGTAATATCGGGTGGCAAACTGATATATGGTCTTACAGCATATAATGTGTTTGTACAAGATTTTGGAACTTATATACCATTGGGGTTTGTGATAACACTTATGATTGTGATTGCTATATATTTTATGCTTACAAGAACAGTTCTTGGGCGTTATATTTATGGTATTGGTAGTAATGAAGATGCTGTTAGACTTGCAGGAATAAGAGCAGATCTAGCTAAGTTTTTAGCATTTACATTGGCAGGAACATTATATGGCATTGGAGGTGTTATGTTAATTGCTATGAGTGGCTTAGCTGTGGATCCCTGGACTGCTAGAGGATTTGAATTAAATGCTATAGCATCATGTGTTTTAGGAGGTGTTATGTTGACAGGTGGTAGTGGACATCCATTAAGTGGATTGCTTGGAGCTGCAATACTTACCATATTATCGAATATATTGGTTCTACTTGGAATTACTGAAATAGCAGTTCAACAAACTGTTGTAGGCATAGTGCTTATTGCTGCTGCAACAGCACTTACAAGAGGTTTGAAATACGCTAAGTAAAAGTAAAACATAGCTAAAAGTAATTATTGCGTTTTATTTTTTCATTAAAATTTTTATCTAAATAATGTTTTAGCAAATACTAGGTGAGAATAGATTGCGTCTAGTTCCTATAGGAATTGCTATGTTAGGAGATGAGAGAAGATCTGTTATGGAGAGACTTGAGAATGAGTGTATCAAGCGTATGAAGAGATTAGCTGAAATAATAAAATCAAGGGTTAAGTATGTTACTGGTCAGGTACCTGATGTTGTTGTAGCTCCTAAAGTAATAAGCTCCATTAAGGATTCTAAGGATGTTGGTGAGTATTTTGTTAAAAATGGTGTGAAGATACTAATTATTCAATACTATATATGGGATTATCCATATCTTGTCTGGCCTCTTGTGAATATTCTTGGTAAGGATAAGCCAATACTAAATGTTTCTAATAATGAAGGTGAATATCCAGGAAATGTAGGTCTTCTAGCAACTGATGGTGCACTAAGACAAGCTGGGATGATAACACATAGAGTAATTGGTGATATAGAAGATCCAAGAATACAAGAAGAGATTATTGATTGGATCATGGCAGCTGAAGCATATGTTTCCTTAAGAGGCCAAGTCTACGGAATATATGGAGGACATTCAATGGGTATGGAAACAGGATATTTCCACATGATACCTATACAGAAGAAATTTGGTGTAACAGCTTATCAAATAGATCAGCTTCTCCTAGTAAAATATATGGAAAAGGTTTCTGAGGAGGAAGTTGAGAAAGGTTTTAAATGGCTTAGTAAAATGCTTGGTGATAGAATAAAGTATGATGGTAAAATGCTTACTCCAGAAAAACTGAAAACACAGCTGAGACTTTATCTAGCTATGAAGATGATAAATGAAGAATACGGATTCGATTTCTGCGGCATTAAGGGTCAAAGAGAATTAACAGAACATGTTGTTATTACTGATGTCGCTGAAATGCTTATGAATGATCCATATGATTGGAATGGAACTAAAGAGCCATTTGTATGTTCCACTGAAGCAGATTCCTTTGGCGCATTAACTATGCAAATACTTAAGTATGTTAGTGGAGGTTTACCTGTGCTTTTTGCAGATGTTAGACTCTATGTACCTGAAAAGGATCTTTGGATCTTTGCAAATTCTGGAAACCATGCAAGCTGGTATGCTACTAGAAGTTTTAACCCTGAAGAAAACTTTAGAAAAGTTACCTTATGGCCAGCAATAGAGATGTATTTCCCAGCAGGAGGAGCCTCAGTAGAATTCGATGCAGCTCCAGGTGAAATGACTTTCGCAAGACTTGGAATATACGATGATAAAATATATATGGTTATTGTAAGAGGGGAATCTATAGATCTACCAGAGGATGAAAAAAAGAAATTGAGAGACCAAACTAATCCAACTTGGCCTCATATGTATGTTAAGCTAAAGGCAACATATGAAGAATTTATAAATGTATTTCCAGCAAATCACATACATGGTATACCAGGTAACCATGTTAATAGATTGGTTAAATTCTGCGAAATTGCTGGAGTAGAGCCAATAGTACTAGGTGAAGACAGAGAAAAAGTCAAAGCTCCCATATGGAAACTTCTCAAATAAAATACGATATATTTTTATTAAATTGATCTCAATTTGTATTTTTACCATTATTTTATGATTGAAGCATCAACAAAATTTTTGTGTTTTCATCATTTGATACATCATTACCATGTTTACTACTTATTAGAATGTTCACTACATTAGGAGTTTTGTAAATTACATAGTGTATTGATCTTGATGATGAAAGTGAAAAGGGTTTTGGACTATGTAATGGTGTTTTAGATGTTATTGGCTAAGTGAATCGATATCTAACTAAAAACATTTTTTAATACTCTTAACAAATTTTTTATGAGAAACTCGATGGCTTTAAAGATAATGGAAGGTGTGATAAGACCTACAAGAACACTTTCTGGTGTGACAATTGTAGCTGTGATGACAAAGCCTTTTCCATGTCCACATGGGAAGTGCATTTACTGTCCTGGTGGTGTGGAGTTTGGAACTCCACAGAGTTATATAGGTAATGAACCTGCTTTGATGAGAGCTTTGCATGTTGGTTTTGATCCATATGAGCAGGTTAGGCTGAGGCTGAAGCAGTATTTTGGCATGGGTCATTTGCCAAGCAAGGTAGAGATAATTGTTATGGGTGGTACTTTTACTGCTCTTCCAAGAGATTACCAAGAATGGTTTATAACAAGTGTTTTCGAGGCTGTTAACAGGTTTCCAGAGCCAAGGCCTGAGAAGCTCCCAAGTCTTTTGGAGGCTCATGAAAGAAATGAGAAGGCTGCTATTAGAATTGTTGGTTTAACTCTTGAAACAAGACCTGACTGGGCTAAGGAGAAAGACGCTGATTGGATGCTTTATCTTGGTGCAACAAAGGTTGAGATAGGTGTTCAAAGCATCTATGACGATGTTTTGCAAAAAATTAACAGAGGTCACACTGTTAGAGATGTTGTTGAGGCTACAAGGATATTGAAGGATTCTGGATTCAAAATTGTTTACCATATAATGCCTGGTTTGCCTGGATCTGACAGAGAAAGGGATATTGAGATGGTTAAAGAGATTTTTGAAAACCCTGACTTCAGACCAGATATGTTGAAGATATACCCAACACTTGTTGTAGAAGGTACAAAGCTTTATGATCTTTGGAAAGCTGGTTTATACAAGGCTTTAGCAGATGATGAGGCTGCTGATCTGATTTCAGAGTTCTATAGGTTTATACCGAGGTGGGTGAGGGTGATGAGGATTCAGAGAGATATTCCAGCACAACTAATTGTGGCAGGGCCTAGAAAAGCAAATCTAAGAGAACTTGTTGAGAAAAGAGCTTTGGAGAAGGGTATTAAAATTAATGAGATTAGGTTTAGGGAAGTTGGTAGGCAAGAGCTGTTTAGAGGTGTTAAACCAACAAAAATAGAAATAACTAAGGAGGTTTATGAGGCTAGCCAAGGAGTAGAGATTTTTCTAGCAGCTGAAGACGTTGAGAACAATGTTTTAGTTGGTTTGCTTAGACTTAGAATACCCTCCCCAATGGCTCACAGACCTGAAGTAGATTCTTCAACAGCTATTGTGAGAGAACTTCATGTTTATGGTCCTCAAATACCTATTGGCGACTATGATGAGAGTGGTTGGCAGCATAAGGGCTGGGGCTCAAAGCTTCTTGCAATAGCAGAGGAGATTGCAAGGTATGAATTTAGCTGTAGGAAGATACTTGTTTTGTCTGGTGTTGGAGCAAGGGATTACTATAGAAAGCGTGGATATAGAAAACATTTTAATTCTCCATACATGGTCAAGGAGCTTAAATAATTGAATTACTTCAGTCATTTTTCAGTAGCACTATATACACATTCTTGTTTTCTTGCTTCAAATACCATGTGTATCCACTTGAAACAACAACCATATTCAAACCTCTCACTATTTCCACAAGTTCGTTCAGATCATATAGGTAATAGATTCTTTTAAAAACCCCTCTTCTACTCTTCCAAGAAACAACATATCTTCTCACATAGCTAAAAACACCACAAAAGGATTTGAGAATACCTATGAATGCTTTAACAACAAATCTTCTTTGCTTCCAAGACCAAACTGTTGCAACGAAAACACCAAGTTTCTTCAAAACTCTTTTAACATCTGTAAATAATATTATTAGAAATGGTTTTGGTATGTGATGAATAACTGCAATAGCTAATATACCATCGAATGAATTGCTTCTAAATGGCATTTTCAAAGCATCTCCAACAACAACATCTCCATGAACATTCAATTTCATGAGAGTTGCCTTAGACGCATATGCCATTGTTTTGGATATGTCAAAACACACAACATAACCACGATTCCTCAAAGCTGTTACTGCACCATTTACGCAGGGACCTGAGCCAAGATCCAAAATATTTTTACCCTTCACAACCTCTACTATGGGCCATGGCCTCTGCCTCCAAAAGCTATATCCAATACCTATCACATTATACGAGTAAACATTTTCCCTAAGATCCTTGTAGCATGTCTTCAACTGTCTATGGATCATCAGATATCCCAGCACACATCATTGTTTTCCTCAGGGCATGAAGGGTTCATCATTAATGGTATTTCACAACATTTTTCCATAAATAATTTAGATTATTCTCACTAATATCTCTAACCCATTACATAATTTATGTAAATATATTGCTTATAATGCTCACTAAACTTGTAGTATTTTTGTGGTGTATTGATATTGAATACAAAGGTTATATGCCCTTTCTGTGGTTTTGGATGCCCTATTTACATAAACAAAGAAGATTATTCTATGTACGGCTATGGCTGTGCCAAGGGATTATTGGTGAAGAATTTTGCTAAAAACTTGGATAGGATTCTTGCTCCTCATGTCAGAAGTGGAGAAAGGTTTATTGAAGTTTCTTGGGATACAGCTTTAAATACTATAGCTTCAGAACTTAAAAAGATTGTTAAGGTTTATGGAGGTGATTCAATAGCTTTCATTGGCTGTTCTAAATGCTCCAACGAGGAGAACTACATTATTCAGAAATTTGCTAGGTTTCTTGGAAGTAACAATATAGATAATTGTGCAAGACTTTGCCATGCTATAAGTGTTGAAGTTCTTGAAAAATCTCTTGGATTAGGTGCTCAAACAAACCCTTTTTCAGATTTGTTGTATTCTAAGGCTATTCTAATCATTGGTTACAACCCCGTAGTTTCACATCCACCACTAGCATCAATAATTATGGAGGCTAGGAAGAGAGGTGCTAAGGTTATAGTTATTGATGTTAGAGAAAGCGAAACTGCGAAAATGGCAGATATCTTTATACAGGTGAAGAAGCCTGGACTAGATTACATGATTTTGCTTTGCATGATAAATATAATACTGTCTAAAGGATTATACAACAAAGAGTTTTTGTTGCAGAAAACAGAGGGATTGGATGGGTTCTTATCTATTGTGAAGAAATTTGATTCATCATTTTGTGAAGAGATGTTGATGATTCCAAGAAAACTAATTGAGGAAGCTGCAGAGGAGTTTGCATTGGCTGGCTGCGGCTCTATACTGTGGGGAATGGGGGTGACTCAACATGCAAATGCATATAACAATGTTGCTGCAATTGTTAATCTTGCTCTTCTTCTAGGCTATGTTGGTAGAAAGGGTTGTGGTCTTTACCCGGTTAGAGGCCAAAACAATGTTCAGGGTGCATGTGATATGGGGTGCTTACCTAATTATTTACCTGGATATGCAAGAGTTAATGATGAGAAGGCTAGAAAGTTGTTTCAAAGTGCTTGGGGTGTTGATTGGATTCCCAGCATACCTGGTTACACAAGTGTTGAGGTGTTTGAAAAAGCATTGAATGGGGATATAAAAGCGCTTTTCATAATTGGTGAAAACCCTGTTGTGAGTCATCCAAACAGAGTCCTTGTTGAAAAGGCTCTTCAAAACATTGAGCTAGTGGTTGTTAATGAGATTAGGTGGAGTGAAACAGTATATTTGGCAGATTATGTACTAGCCTCTGCTGCTCATACAGAAAAAGATGGTTCTTACACAAATTCGGAAAGAAGAGTACAGTGGTCTTTTAAGGTATTTGATCCACCAGGAAATGCTGTTCCAGACTGGGTGGTGTTTTCACGTCTTGGAGATTTGATGGGGTTAAGGAATTGGAGAAGTTATGAATCAGCAGAGAACATATTGATGGAAATAAGCAACACGGTTCCAATATACTATGGAATTACACCAGAAAGGCTTAAGGCTAGTGAAGATGGATTGGTGTGGCCATGTCACAACGAAGTTTGTTCACAGAGATTGTATCAAAACAAGTTTGAAACTCCAACAGGCAAGGCCAGGTTTTTAAGCATTGAAAGTAATGATTTTAAAAATTTCAGCAAGTTAATACTTACAACATTTAGATTAGGTGAATGCTACAACACCACTCTATGTATAAACAACACTAAAGGCGTTGATATTGACACAGCTTTTCTAAGTAGGCAAGATGCACATCTATTAAATATCAGAGATGGAGATTTAATTGAAATTGCTACAAGATGTGGGAAAAGCACATTTCATGCAAAAATAGATGATAAAATTCCAAAAGGAGTTATAGCCATTCCGTGGCACAAAAAAGCAAACATTATTACGTGCAATAGTCAGGTTGGTCCTAAAAATGTGCAACCTCTCAAAAGTGTTGAGATTTTGGAAATAAAAATTCTCGAAACATCTACTAGAAATAAATCTATACACTGAGTATAAATTTTAATGAATTTATCTATACTACCATAATCATTCTCTATAGAGCTATATTCAAAAGATTTATATTTAGTTATATTCCTAGATAAAGCTCGGTATAGTTTGGTGAACACAACATGAATAAAATTATGTTGATTGTATTAGCTGTGGCAATGATTGTTATACTCATCTCATTGATTATGTTGCTAAACATTTTCCATACACCATCAGCAGAAATCTCTCCAACAACAAGTAAACCACTTTCAAATGTTTTATTGCAGGGTGCTGGATCATCACTTGTTTACCCACAGCTAAATGAATGGATTCAGAGGTTCTATACACAAAGTGGTATTAAAATAAGTTATCAGTCTGTTGGAAGCGGAGCTGGGCTTAGCATGTTCTTTCAGAATGTTACTGACTTTGCTTGTAGTGATCCTCCACTTTCAAAAGATATGTGGAAAAGATATGAGGGTAGGGTAATGCAGATACCATGGCTTGCAGGACCTGTGGCAATAATTTATAATATTCCTGAACTTCCTAAAGATGCTGAACTAAAACTTGATGCAAATATTTTAGCAGGTATATACAATGGCAGTATAGTTTACTGGGATGATGATCAAATAAAGATGCTTAACCCCGATATTGCAAATATGCTTCCACACAAGGAGATAATACCTGTTTATAGAACAGATGCTAGTGGAACAACAGAAATATTTACAACATTTCTCTACAAGGCAACCAACGGTGCTTGGTCTAGAGATCTTGTTGGAAAAACTGTTAATTGGCCTGTTGCAGCAACAGGTAGAGGTATTGGTGGCAAGGGCAGTGAAGGAGTAACTCAAACAGTAATTCAAACACCATATAGCATAGGCTATGTTGAGTGGAGCTATGCAATACTCAACAATCTTCCAACAGCCTCCATAAAGAATGCTGCAGGTAGATTTGTAAAACCTTCAGAAAAGTCAGTAGCTGAGGCTCTAGCTAATGTCAATATTCCTCAATCACCACTTGATGATTTTAGCAACATAGTTTTTGAATCTGTTTATGCTCCAGGCGATAATAGTTATCCCATTACAGCTGTAACACATATTGTGTTATGGAAGAAGTACCAGGATTCCTCAAAAGCTTTGGCACTAGCAAAATTCCTTAGATGGGTTGTTGATGAAGGTTACAACAATATAATTCAAGGTTATGTAGCGCCACCACAAAAAATTAAAAACTTGTTGCTTGAAGCAGCAAATATTTTAGAGAAGCAAGTGGCGTCCTAAAATTGGTGATCAGCAAAAGGGACAAGTTTTTCATTTTATCTCTCTTACCATTCTCAATATCTCTCTTAGCTATTCTCATAATAACAGTTATTGCAATAACTTCTAGATCGATAGACTCTATAGCCTTTTTTGGAATTAAGCTATTCACATCAAATATGTGGGATCCTGAGCATGAAAAATATGGTGTTTTAGGCCCTATAGCAGGTTCTCTTATAACATCATTATTAGCCACTTTAACAGCTCTTGCACTATCAATACCATTATCAATTCTCATAGCTGAGTATTTGCATGGAGCAGCAAAAAACTTCATGTCATCAATTGTTGAACTTATGAGTGGTCTGCCAACAATAATCTATGCAATGTGGTCCTCAACATATTTATCTCTCATTCTAAAAACATATGTCATGGATCCTCTAAGCAAATACCTATCCTTCATACCCATATTTTCTTGTAGAGTAATATCGCCTTTTACTCTCTTCACTGCTGGCATTTCAATGGGGATTTATTTAGTGCCATATATAACAGCGCTTATTCTTGAAAGCTACAACTCTATTCCCATTACCTATAAAGAGGCTTGTTTAGGAATAGGGGCAACAAGATATGAGACTGTAAAAATTCTTTTGTCATTGATTAAACCAGCTATATTAGCATCTGTTATACTTGGAATTGCAAGAGCGTTGGGAGAAACAACAATAGCTGTAACAACAGTGGGGAATTCCATGTATTTAAGTTCTTGTTTATTTTCACCAGGCTATACAGTTTCAGCTCTTGTAGCATCTCAGTTTGGGAATGCTTATCTATATAAATTTGCTGAATCAGCTCTATATGCCTCATCCTTAGTTATATTAGGTGTTGCTATTGTGCTTAGCTTCACTGGTTTAACTATTATGAGTAATTGGAGGAGGAGAGTAGTTGTATAGCTGGAGAAAATTAAAGGATAGACTATTCCTTGCTTTAGTATTGGCAATATCCATAGTTGCTATTGCACCACTAATTCATTTAATCATTGTAACAATGTTGAATGGTTTTTCAGTAATATTGAATGCTGGATTAGGTTTCTTCACAGAAAACCCGCCAACACCAACATCAAAAAACGTTGGTGGTATAGCTCCATCCCTAGTTGGCTCAATACTTTTAACAGCCTTATCTCTTCCAATAACAGTTTTTATAGCATTGTTTGCCTCAATAATGGCTGTGGAGTTTCCAAACAATCCTCTATCAATTGCTGTTGATGTTGTTGCAAAATCCTTGGCAAGTGTACCAACAATAGTTGTTTCCATGGTTGTTTACCTACTTGTTGTTGTTCCAATGGGCAGATTCTCTATACTTGCAGGTGCTATTGCATTAACAATAGTCTCTCTGCCATACACATACACATATTTTTCAACATACCTACGCTCTGTTCCAACAACCTATAGAGAGGCTGCTTTTGCCATAGGCATGAGCAGGTGGAGAGCGGTTATAAATGTGTCGCTTCCCATTATTAGAAGAGGTTTTCTAGTAACTATTCTAATGACAATGGCAAGGATACTGGGGGAAACAGCTGCACTGCTATTTACTGTTGGCAGATATAGAACAGGTGTATCATTCTCTGTTCTTAGTCCATCTGATGCTATACCTCTTCTAATATTTGACTATATATTGACACCATACAAAGTATTTCAAGAGGTTGCCTGGGGTGCTGCAACTCTTCTGCTAATAGCATATCTAATTATTTTTATTGTTGCAAAGTTTGTAATTAAAGAGGTGAGACTGTAATGGATTATGCTATCGAGATGAATAATGTCAATGTTTATATTGATAACAGACACATTTTGAAGAATATTAGCTTGAAGGTTCCATACAATACAGTATATGTTATCATGGGTCCTTCAGGTTCTGGAAAAACAACACTTTTAAGGGTTATAAACAGGCTTATAGATGTTAATCCAAATGCTAAAGTTGAAGGTGTTGTAAAGGTTCTTGGACTTAACGCTTTAAATCATGACCCATATGATCTTAGAAGACATATAGGAATGTTGTTCCAGGTTCCAAATCCATTTCCACATATGACAATATATGACAATGTTGCTGTTGCAGCTAGAATAAATAATGTTGCTAGAAATAAAAAAGATCTTTACGAGGTTGTTAAATGGGCTTTAGAAAAAGCTATGCTATGGGACGAGGTTAAAGATAGGCTACATGATTATCCACATCAGCTTAGCGGAGGTCAGAAGCAGAGATTGTGTCTTGCTAGAGCTCTTGCAATGAAGCCAAAGATTCTTCTACTTGACGAGCCAACAGCCAATATCGATCCTGTTAATGCTAGAAAACTTGAAGAGGCTATAATCTCCCTAAAAAACGAGATTACAATAGTTATGGTTACTCACAATCCTCACCAAGCAGCTAGAGTTGCTGATTATGTTTCTATAATATATGATGGGAGAATTGTTGAGCAGGGTTCCGCAAGCCAAATATTCCTAAAACCGTCTACAGAAATTGCTCAAAAGCTTTTGAGAGGCGAAATATAGATGTCTTTGACAATTTCAGAACTTGAAAAACTAAGAACTATTCTACTTCACATGAGTCAAAATGTAAAGGCCATAGCAAATCTAACTAGAAACATGATGAAAACAGAGGATCTAGAAGTAAGAAAGAGTCTTTGGAAGGAGATAGAAGAGCTTTCACTAATACTAGATAAAATTAGAAGAGAGTTTGTGACAGAGGTTCTAGTTTTTATAGCTAGAAGGCAGCCCCTTGGAAGAGAGCTTTTAACAGCACATGCATTAATAAGCATTGCGTATGATGTTTATAGAATATCTAGATATTGTAGGGAAATAGCAAGAATAGACTCTTTGCTAGCACCATCATCATCCATAGCCACAGTAAAAAGCATTTCAAACGCCTTTGAAGAAGCTATGAAAGCATTGGAAGCAGCATTAAATGATCTTGTAGAGTTTGCACCTAAAAGAGTTAATATTGTTAGTGATGTTGATGAGAATATTGATAAAGAGTATCAGGAAGTTCTAAAAGAAATTACAACAAGTGATGTTGTGTCGAGAGAAAAGGCTGTAAAAGCATTGCTAATGAGACACATAGAACGAATAGTTGATCATGCACAATATATAGAGCAACACCTATCAGAAGTTGTATAAATTCAACACACAAAGATACTGTAGACATGCCTGGTCAACTAACCACATTTACATAACTTTAATATAAACCAACTTCGCCTAATTTTAGCTACATTCCTTATAAAGGTCTTGAAGAGTTTATTACCTTCAAATTATCTTAATCTATTATTAAGTGGGGTTTTATGTAATGAGTTGTAACATTAAAGAATTATTATCGAAATTAAAAGAGCGTATTCATATAGATTCCAGCAAAGTTCCCAGATTTAATAGTGTTGATGATGTTGAACTTTTTGACATTTTTAGAGGTTGCGTTGTCAAGTTTATTGCTGGTAATGAAATGGATATTGTAAATGAATGGCTTCTTCATGTTAAAAATGTTTTAGACGAAACTTCAAAGCTTCTTGGAATTTCTGGATACACTTTTCCCAAAGAGTTTATTTCTTTTATGTCAGACCCTTTTCAGCATTTGAAGAAGAAAATATTTAATTATTCTTATGATCTTATTCGAGGAAATATAACATTAGATGAGTTTTACTCAAAGGCTTTCCAAGCTTTGACAACATCTATTAGAACAAATTTGAGGAGTTGCTATCAAATATGGGCTTTAACATCGATTATAAAAATTCTTGGTGAAATGGGTTACACAATTGCTTATCCTGAAACAAAGCATCTCAATTTTGATAGAAGTGGTAAACAAAGGCTTGGCATTATTCCACCAAACTTCATTTTATTCAATATTGGGAAAGGCTATCTAAGTTTTTTCCACGAAGCTCCAAGACCTCTCAGCTGGGAGGATACAAGTGATCTTCAAAGAATTTGGGGTTTGTACACAGCTTTGAGACCAGATGTCATGGTTTACAGTGGAAAAGTGCTAAACATTGTCAACTTGTCTAATAATCCCCCTGTCGAAAAACCAGATGCAATATTAGAGTTTAAAGAACTTGAAGACTGGTGGAGAAGGTCAAGAGATCTTAGGGGTTATTTCAAAAAGCCTTTGACAGCCGAAGAGTGGAAGTCTAAGTGGATTGATGGGCTTTTTGAGGGTTTGGGAGAGGCAATGGGCATTAGGAAAAGTGAGGTTAGAAAGAGAGTTGAGGAAGGCTCTTCACTTAGGGTTAAGGAATACCAGCTTATTGTGTTGTATAAAACAACATATAAGCCTATGAGAATGGTTCTTGTTTCAAGAAAAGAAATTCCAAGTGATATAAAGAAGTTTTTTGCGGATTATAGTATTGATGTTATTGATAATGTTGAATTCAACGAGAAGAAGCTTGAAGCTGTTGCACAGTTTTTAAATGATTTAGCATCTTTTGGCTCTGCTGATACTGTTTTGATAGAGGTTTCAAAAAATGTTGCTGCTAAACTTGAGGAGATAAAGAATGTTTTGAATCTTAGAAGCATAGATGCTGTTATTGAATACATTATTAAAAAAATTTGTGTTGAGGATGTCAAACATGATGTTGTTTTCTGTTGATGAAAAACAAAACAATGCTTTGTTTTTAGAAATAGATAAGATAGGAGATATTGTGAGCTATGATAACTATTTACGCATATGGGTATATAGATTAAATCCTGCTAAGGTATCTTTCTACGGCATTAAAAATGCTATTGATTTTCTCACAAATAAATTAAATGTTAGTATACAACCAAATATTTTGAAGCTTTTAAATGATGTTTCTTCAGAGCCTTTCGATCTTTTTATAGATTTGAAAGATGGTTTTCTTCATCTTTACCCAGCTAACAATAAAATTTTAGATTCTCTCATAAATGAGGGAATTGTTGATTATGATATCTATTTCAAGAATTTCATTGCCAAGGTAAAAGATCTTCACACAATACTGGATTATTTCACTGTTAGAGGACTTAAGGTTAAACTTGGCTTTAAACTTGATTACAAAGCCTCTTTTAAATCAAATTTACAGGTAAATCTTAGAGAATACCACGAGGAAGCGTATAGAGAGTGGAGAAAAGCTGGTTATAGAGGAGTTGTTGTAATGCCTGATGGTGCTAGTAGAATGGTTGTTGCTTTGAAGGCTATTGATGATTTAAAGGTTAAAACGCTTATTCTTGCTCCAACACTAGAGTCTTTAAATAAATGGTTTAAGTATTTGGTTAATCATCTAGGTATTTCCCAAAACTTTATAGAAATTTTTGATCCTAGAAAAAGAAAGGTTAGAGACATAACATTAATGACGTATGATGACGCCTCCTCCAGTTTGTGGAAAATACCAACGTTCTTTGGTCTTGTAATAGCTGATGAGTGTCACTATGCCGTTAGCGATTTGTATAGAATTGCTTTAAATAGCATATCTGCTCCATATAGACTTGGCTTAACATCTACTCCTTACAGAGATGATGGTTTGCATAAATACTATAGCAAGGTTTTAGGCCCCATAGTATATCATTTAACACTTCATGAACTTCGAAGTATGGAGTACTTAAATAAGCCAAAGGGGTTTAGAATACCAGTTGGGCTTTCCAGAGAGGAGTTTGAGGAGTATAGAAGACTTATGAGGATATATCTTAGTTATTGCAACAAGGCTTTTCCAGGCATTAACAACGCTAAAGAGAGATTTAGAAAGGTGTTGGAGTTATGCCCTATGAATCAAGAGGCTAGAGAAGCTCTAAGAGCTAGGCTTAAAGCAAATAGAATTGCTTGGAATGCTGAAAGAAAGATCAAAGTTGTTGAAAATCTCTTGAAGAAGTTTGAAAATGAGAAGATATTGATATTCTCTCGAAATATTGATATTATAAAACGAATTTCTAGATCATTTCTCGTGCCAAAAATACTACAAGATACTCCTGAAGATGAAAAAAGAGTTTATCTTAATATGTTTAAACGTGAAGATGTAAGAGTTTTAGCAACGTCTATACTGTTTAGCAAAGGCGTTGAATATCCTGAGCCAAGCATAGCCATTATTGTTAGCAGAATTTTCTCATGTAGTAAATGCATTCAGAGAATCATGGAATTGCTGAAGCCTAAGAATAGACAGTCTCTAATTATAGAAATAGTTACAGATATCAATAAAATTGAAAATGATGTTAAAGATAAGAAAATCAATGATTTGAAGAAGGGAGCATTAAATGGTTTTTAGCCTAAGATATGTTCCATTCATAAAGTTGGATGAGGATGTGTATAGACCTAGGTATTTAGATGTTGATGTAGATAAAGAGCTAGTGAAAACCATAATATCGTTCTACGATTCGATTACCGGTAAAAAAGTGAGTGATGTTGATTGGGATGAGTTAAGAATTATTGTTGGTGATAGAAGATTTTATAACATGATTAGATTGATTATGTCAAAATTTTACATGCCTGTTTATGACATTAAAACATGTGATATACCCATATCGCCAAAGCTTTTAAGGGTTCAGGTTTTTCGTTATGTAAGTAAGAGGTATGGGGGTTTTGCATCATCAGAAATGAGAAACTGGATTGTGAAAAGAATTAAATATGTTTTTCGAATTCCTAAAGCAATTAATCTAGACTCTATTCTGTGGTGTGATGAGAATGATATGTTCATTGTTAAGAAGATTGAAGATGCTTCTTTAGAAAAAATTGTGGCGGAATATAATCTCTATATAGTTAAGACTTTATGCATTTACAGTTCCTATATAGTTATTGATCTTGATGAAGGTTGCCAAGCCAGGGATGTTATTAGAATTATTAGTAAAAACTCTAGGTTATACGACCTTTTGTATGATATTGATTATGTAAAGGGCAGGTATATAATAAGAATTGAGGGGCCTACAACAGTTTTTGGAAAAGCATCCAAATATGGTTTAAGAATTGCACAACTTCTACTAACTATTGCACCAATGCTCTACAGCTGTGGAACGAATTGGCATGTCAGCGCCATTATCAAGAATGGTATAGATAATTTCAATGTTATGTTGTTATCAAGCAATTTAAAACCACTTCTTCCAATAAGTAAATGGCTTTTAGTAAAACCTGTATTCGATGGTTCTATTGAGAACAGAATCTATGATATATTAAAAGCATTTGGATTGAGGATAATTAGAAATGAAGAGCCTTTAATAGTTGAAGACACTGTCTACATACCTACCTTCAAAATTTTTGTAAATGGTAAAACATTCTATGTTGAAGTCGCTGGTTTTTGGAAAAGAGAAGTTGCAGAAAGAAAAGCAGAAAAGTTGCAGAAACTTTCCAAAAAATTCAGAAATCTTATTATTATAGCTGATGAAAATCTAAAGGAGTTTTTGAAGAACATAAAAACCTTGGTAATATATTATAAACTAGTTGATGGTGTACCAAGAGTCTCATATAAAAACGTTTTGGATTATATAACAAAGCTGAAGATAAATAACCTACAGGAATCCTAATCGAGAATCTAATGATGTGTTCAAAGTGGGAATGAATTTAGTGCCAATATGAAAATCATTTGATTATTCATAATTAAAAGTTAATGCATAATTTGTTATCTGACCTCCTCCAAGCCATGAAAAATATGGCTTTCAGTTGTAAATACAGTTTTTGTTCCTAGATTTATACTTCCACATTATAAACATTATGAATCTAAAATTTATATACTTAGTCCAACCAAGTATTGCCAGTTGTTAAAAGACGTATTATAGTTGCATAGTTTGGTGTAAGCAATTTGCAATTATATAGAGGAGGTATAGAGGATATAATCAATATTTATAATATTGTAAAGGAATTCTTGAAAGCTGATGTTTATGGGTATAAGAGGTATGGAAATAGCTTAGTGTTTGACTTCATAGAGAGCAGTTCTGAACTGCCAATAGATGTGCATGTTGTTCAAAGACCAGGTTTCTATAGAGTTTCTAGAGGCTTTGGATTTATACATTCTTCTCACAGCCCAAAAAACTTGCTTTACCCCTTTAAGCAAGAACTTTTTAGAGTGGATCAAGAACTAAATATCAAGACCTTGGAAAATTCATTAAAGCCTGTTATACTTTTTGGTATAAAGCCATGTGATGTTGCAGCTATAAATGTTTTTGATAAGTTATTTGGTAACAATTTTAATCCATATTACTTGAATAGAAGGAGATCTGTTGTAGGAATAGTTGTTGAGGAGTGTTTAAACCCAGGAGAAACATGCTTTTGCTCAACAATGGGCACCGGTCCAGATGCTAGGAATGGATTTGACTTGGCATTTGCTAAGGTAGATAGAGACCTTGTAATCTTTAAAGCTGGCTCATCTCTTGGAGAAAAAATTGTTGCAAAAGCTAATCTTCAAAAAGCATCTGATGATGATGTCAAGAGATATGAAATTCTTTTGGAGGAGGCAAAGAGAAAAACAAATCTAGGAATAGGTGTTGAAGATATTCAAACTTCTCTCGAAAAATCTATAACAGATGTTGAATTATGGCGTAAAGTATCTGAGAAATGTGTTGGTTGTGCTAATTGCAATATGGTTTGTCCTACATGTTTTTGTTCAGAAATTGTAGATGATGTTGTAGGAGATGAGGCTGTTAGAATCATGCAGTTAATTGGCTGCTTATCATATACATATGGCCTTGTTGCTGGTGGTCATTTTAGAAAAGAACTTTACACAAGATATAGGCATTTCATCTTGCACAAATTTGTTTTCTACCCTAAGCAAATTGATTTATTTGGATGTGTTGGGTGTGGTAGGTGCACTGTTTGGTGTCCTGTGGGTATAGATATTCGTGAAACAGTCAAGACTGTAGCATCTAGGTATAGGGGATAGGCTATGTCAAACCCATTTACATCAATTATTAAGGGCGTGGTTATTAATGAAATCAGCGAAACTACAACTACAAAGACCATAACAATTAAACTTGTCAATGGGTCTATGAATCCAATGCCTGGTCAATTCAACATGCTATATGTTTTTGGTTTGGGAGAGGTGCCAATATCTATTTCAAATCTTTATCCAGGAAAAAGAGACATAGTTGAGCATACAATTAGATTTGTTGGAGCTGTTACAAGAGCTATGATAAAAGCTATTAGGGTAGGTTCTCAAATAGGTGTTAGAGGTCCTTATGGAAATAAATGGCCTTTGGAAGAAGCTGAAGGTAGTGACATTCTTATTGTGAGTGGCGGCATAGGTTTTGCACCTCTTAGACCAGTGGTTAAGTACATAATAATGAATAGAGAGAGGTTTAGAAGAGTAAATATCTTATATGGTGCAAGAACACCAGAAGAGTTTCTTTACAAATACGAACTTGAAGAATATTCTAAGATTCCAAACTCAAAGTTTTTGCTATCTATAGACAAGCCATATCCAGGATGGACAGGCTATGTAGGCTTCGTTACTGATTTGATTAAGTATACTGATGTGGATACAGGTAATAGCTACACTTTTGTATGTGGACCAGAAATTATGATGAAAGTTGCTGTAAAAAAGCTTCTTGAAAGGGGGTTTAGAAAGGATAAAATATTTTTATCTATGGAGAGAAGAATGAGATGTGGTGTGGGAATTTGTGGAACATGCCAATTCGGTCACCTCTTTGTTTGTAAAAATGGGCCCATTTTTAGATATTCTGAAATAGAGAACTATATTAATGTTGAGGGGATTTGAAGTGAAAACCTTAGCAATAATTAAGCTTGCTTCATGTTCAGGCTGCTTGAATCAAGTTGTTAGGGCTTTAGCATCTGAGGAAAAATTGCTTAATTTCTACAACATAGTTTTATTTGATGAAATTACAGAGCGTTTAGAAATGCCAAAGAAAATTGATTTGCTGCTTATAGAGGGTTCTACAGTAACTAGAGAACAAGAGGAGGTTGTGAAGAAGTTTAGAGAAATATCAGATTTTGTAGTGGCTATGGGTACATGTGCTGTTCAAGGTGGTGTTCAAGCTCTTAGAATTGGTGATGATATTGAAAAAGTTAAAGCTTATGTATATCCAAATCCTGAGCATATAGATGTGAATAAAGATGTTAAGCCTGTGGATAATGTGATTAGCGTTGATATGTTCATACCTGGATGCCCAGTAAACCACGAAGCTATTGCTTCACTTCTCAAAAAATTTGTTAGCGAGGGTTTGCCAATAGCCATTCCAGAAAGTGTTTGTAGTGAATGTAAAAGAAAAGGCATAGTATGTGTAATGGTTGCATATGGTATACCATGCTTAGGTCCTATAACAATTAGTGGTTGTGGAGCTATTTGCCCCTCTTTCGGTAGGGGATGCTATGGATGTTTCGGACTTAAAGATTTTGATCTTGATAACTCAAAACTCAAGATGTTTGCTCAGCAATTAAAGGATCTCGGCATGGACAATGATAGGTTTGAACAAACTGTTAAAGCTTATTCATGGAAGACATGGTCAAAGTATCAAAATGTATATCACAGGTGATTCTATATGGAGAGGGTTTTGACAAGAGTTGAGGGCGAGGGCAAGGTACTGGTAAAAGTTAAGGAAGGTAATGTTATAGATGTTGAAATACAGATAACTGAAGCACCAAGATTCTTTGAGTATATTGTTCGAGGAAAACACATTAACAATGTTGTGGAAATAGTTAGTAGGGTCTGTGGGCTTTGTGGAGTTTCATACATGCTAACAGCTACACGTGCATTTGAAAAGTGTTTAAAGATTGATGTTCCACAAGAGGTTGAGGAACTTAGAAGAATTATCCACTTAGCTGAGAGAGTTAAAAGCCATGTGATTCACGTATTCCTTTTAAACTTGCCAGACTTTCTAGAAATGCCTAACTCATTTAGACTAGGAGCTGTTAACTCAGCAATGCTTAGAAACTCTATGAAGCTTCTAACACTAGCCGTCAACATAATGGATATTCTTGGGGGTAGAACGCATAATGTTGTTAACATTAAAATTGGAGGTGTTTACAAACCGCCATCAGAAAGCGATGCTGTTAAAATAGTCAAGCTTATTAAAGATGCTATCGAGCTTTTCAAACCTTTAGCAGATTTCGTTTTATCACTTAAAAACATACCTGAGGAAAAGCTTGCAAAACCTCTCATGATATTGCATGGAAATGGTTATCCCCATGTCTCAGACGAAATAGCTTTTTACAATTCTGAAAATGCCGAGATTTTCGATGTGCAAAACTTTGAAAATGTCTTAGATGTTATGCAAAGGCCTGGCAAAACAGCGCTTCTATACAAATACAAGGGCCAATCATATATTGTAGGCCCATTTGCAAGGTTTAACACATCTTATGACAGGTTGCATGGAGAAGCCAGAGACTTTGTATCTTCATATGGGTGGAAACCGCCATTAAAAGATGTTAGACAACAGATAATTGCACGTGTTGCAGAAATACTAGATTCTCTGCTAACTCTTCGCGATTTCTTTCAAAATTACAAACCTTTTGAGATATATTCACCTAGGATAGAACCTGCTAAGGCGGATAAGTTAAGATGTGTAGCAGCTGTGGAAGCTCCACGTGGCATTCTCTACCATAGGTATGATATAGATGAAAAACTGAAGGTTTTACACTGCAACATTATTACTCCGACAGCGCAAAACATATTGGCAATGGAGGAGTTGTCACAAGAAAAACTAAGAATGTTGGGTAGAGCAGCAGAACATGAGGCAGCAAAGTTAACTGAGAGAATTGTTAGAGCCTTTGATCCATGCATATCATGTTCTGTTCACGTGTTATCATCTAAATACTAGATTTGGTAACAAGATAGAAGATGGAACAAGTATCAACTTGAAATAAAGAAAACTTTCAATATTTGTTTTGCTTAAAGCAAAAATGTTAAAAATGGATTAGCGAATCTATCTCTGCTTGAGGTTATGTGCTATCGAATCAAGTTTTAATAGTTCCATGAGATGATGTATTATGAGTATTGATGAATTAAACAATGCGCTTAGAAGTGTTAAAGAGTATTTAGAAACCCTTAGCAACACAAGAGAGCATGTAATCAAGCTTAGCAGAGATGTTTTAACTCAATGCAGACGTTTAATTACGCGATGTTTATATGGTGATTGTAATAACAAGTATGTCAAGAGTCTTGAGGAAGCATTCAACATGTTTAAGAATTATGCTATGCAACATTTAGAGATATACTACTCAAGTTTCTATAGCATGGTCGAGTCTGAATATGTTGAAGCAATTCAATTCTATTACATAGTTAATGAAGGGAAAATAAAAACCGTTAACGAGTTGAATGTACATCCAGCATCCTATGTCTTAGGTCTTTTAGATGTTATTGGAGAATTGAAGAGATATTCCCTAGAGCTTATTGAGAAGGAGCGATATGATGATAGCCTAAAAATTTTTGAAGTAGCTGAGAAAATTTTTGAGGAAATAGCCGAGCTAAGTCACATAGAAAATGCTATTCCAGGTCTTAAAAGAAGAATTGATGTCTATAGAAAGGTTTTAGATGATTGGAGAGAATTGTTAATAGATCTTTTATCTAGAGTTAAGCTTAGAAAAGCTATAGAGTCTATAAAACAAGTTTAGATATGGAGCTCTCCATGATGATGGCTAGATAATCTGAGTTGATGATGATCGGTTTCTGGACTGAAACAATATCTATGCTTTTGAAGATTGTTGAAAATTAATTACTTGTAAATTAAGTTAAACACTTATGGTGAAATGATTTTAATGAACAATTTACTGCAACCACTTAGAACATTGCCACTAGTATCATTTTCTATTCCATCATCAATAGTATCAGATGTTTTCGATGAGAGAGAAAAGGTTAGAAAAATTGGTTTTGTTGGAAGAGCCGCTGCAATATTTAGAGTTAATGAGATTATGATATATGTGGATGATTCTAGAGATAATGCTGAACACATAGACATTTTGTTGAGGTATCAGGAAATTCCACCTTATTTAAAGAAGAAAATCGTTAGAATTGATTCCAGACTAAAGTTTGCAGGACTTCTTCAACCTTTAAAATCCGTTCATCACGTTCCAGAAGCATTTGAATTGAATATTAGAGATGGCATTGTTATTTCATCAAATGAAGTGAGAAGCGTGGTAGATGTTGGGCTGAAGAAACATGTTGTTGTTTACAACACGCTGCCAATTGGTAAAAGAGTTACTGTTTTGCTTGAAAAAGAAACTAGTAGTAGCTATATTGGAAAAATTGTGGATAAGAATTCAATTAAATGGTACTGGGGGTTTGAAACAAGAATATTTAATAGCATTGAAGATCTTCTAAAGTTTCTCAAAAGCAATAACTATCTCATAGTTTGTGCATCTAAAAAGGGTAATATGATATATGATGTTGAAGATAACATTAGCAAGGATTTTAAAACATGTGAAAAAGTAAATGTGTTGTTTGGTGGACCCAAGCTTGATATTGATGAAATAGCTAGGGAATCTAATATAGATATAAACAAGTATTGCAATTACATAATCAATTTTGTACCTCGCCAAGGTGTTGAAAGCATAAGAACAGAAGAAGCAATATTCATAGTCTTAGCAATACTCAATTATTTAAAGGAAAGAATTAACACCACATAAATTTAGCGTAAAGCTTCATTGAGAAAAACTTTGTTTTAAGATAACAAAATTAAATCTATAAACCTTTTAATGTTAATAAGAAATTACTTGTACATAGTGATGATTCCGGCAGATACTGAAAACATGATGTAACTTTCATGGGCTGACTAAAAACATTGGTACTAATTAAATATTAAATGACAATTAGTTGTGGTAATTCAGCCGGTTGATCTCCTATCACCAATCAATATATGATCACCTCCCTCATCATTCATCAAAACTCTTTAACTGTCACCAATAACACAAAGAGAATAAAGCTTTATAAAGCTAAAACAAAAAAGTTTTTGTAGAAACCCGCCGTAGCTCAGCGGCAGAGCGCCCGGCTGTAGTGAGGCGGGCGGACACCGGGTGGTCGGGGGTTCAAGTCCCCCCGGCGGGACCTTCAGTTCTTATTCCAAAATCTTTTTCATTTCAATTGGATATGACATGTTATCATAAACTTTTAAATGTTAGACATAGCAAACACGTAATAATGTATGTTTTCAGAATGGTGGATGCCATGAGTAGGAAGTGGCTGTATGTATTCATCTTATTGGGTTTAACATCGCTAACTGCTGACATGGTTTATGAGGGTGGTAGATCTGTTGGCGGTTCTTATATAGAATTTCTTGGTGGTAGCGCTATTGCTTCTGCTATTGCTAGTTCAGGTGATTTGATTGGTTATGGGCTTCGCTTTGTAAGCGCCTTTCTAGCATCTGTTTTTGCATCATCAGCAATTTTCTGGGGTTTCACAATATTTGGATATGCCATTACAGCTTTGTCAATACCGCTTTTATCATATGCAAGTTCATGGCAATGGGCAACAACACTAATTCTTTTGGAGAGAGTTGGCAAAGGTATTAGATCTCCTGTAAGAGATGTTATTTTGGCTGAGGTTTCTGAGAAAATTGGTAGAGGCAAGGGTTTTGGTATTCACGAGTTAATGGATCAAATAGGAGCTGTTGGAGGACCAGTAATAGTTTCTGTTGTGCTAGCTTTCTATGGATATAGAGTTGCTTTTGCAGCATTGCTAATACCTGGAGTAGCATCAATAGCATTTATATTAACATCCTATGCTCTTTATCCAACAATAAAAGCTGTTGAGATATCGCCACCGAGAATAGGGTTTAGGGGTATGGGGAAAAGATTCTGGATATACATTGCATCTATGACGTTTCTCTCACTGGGCTATATCCATTGGATGGTGATTTCATATTATTTGAGGTACTGGAATGTGCTTACGGATGCTGAAATAGCTTTGGCCTATATGCTGGCCATGTTAACTGATGCTGCAATAGCTGTACCAATAGGAGTTATGTATGACAAACTCAAGTTTAGAAGCTTGTACATAGCACCGCCATCAGCATTAGGTGCTGCATTGATTCTATTGCTAAATGCTGCTAATCCTAATAAGATAATGGCTTATGTATCAGCAGCTTTGTGGGGAGTTACAATGGGTTGTTTCGAAACTATAATGAGAGCGTCTATAGCTGATATATTACCTCCTGAAAGAAGGGCTATGGGCTATGGAATATTTGGTCTTATCTACGGTATTTCATGGACCGTTGGAGCATTTGTTTTTGTATTTTTGCTGCAAACATCAATAACATTTGCAGCGACTTATGTTGTTTTAATGCAGTGTTTGTCCATAGCTTTGCTTACAATGATTTAATAAATTTTTAATTATTTTTAAAGAGCTAAGATTTTGCTTATACAGTATAAAGATTTTTATTTGCATACAATAATTAGGCTATAAATGATTGTGGTTGATAACATGTCTGTAGAGGTTTCGTGGCCTAAATACGCCTGGATTAATGGTAAGATAGTTGAATGGGAAAATGCCAAAGTTCATGTATTTGTCCATGGGCTTCACTACGGCACAGGTGTGTTTGAGGGTATTAGAGGATACTATGATAGTGGCTATATAAAGATTTTTAGATTGGAAGATCATATGAAGAGATTGTTTAACTCTGCTAAAATAATCCACATCAAAATACCTTATACAGTACATGATTTAGTAAATGCCACAGTAGAGCTTATTAAAGCAAACAAGTTTACAAAGGATATATACATAAGACCCATTGTTTTTAGAGGTCTTGGAAGCTTTGGCTTAAGAGCTCAAAACCCTGTTGATGTAGCCATAATAGCAGTTGAATTTGGTAAATACCTTAAGAAAACAGGTATAAGATGCACTATCTCTAGTTGGAGAAAGCCATCAGCAGACTCATTCCCTGTATATGCAAAGACAACTGGAATATACTTGCTTTACCACTTGGCATCTATTGAAGCAGCTATGAATGGATATGACGAGGCAATACTTCTAGATCACGAAGGTTTTGTTGCTGAAGGCTCTGGTGAAAACATTTTCATAGTGAAGAACAATACCTTAATAACTCCCCCAACATACGATGCTATTTTAGAGGGTATAACAAGAGATACTGTTATCAAGGTAGCTAAGGAGGATCTTGGACTAAATGTTATAGAGAGAAGAATTAGGAGGGAAGAGCTGTACACAGCTGATGAAGCATTCTTCACAGGAACAGCAGCAGAAATAACACCTATTGTAGAAGTTGATGGCAGGACTATTGGCAATGGCAGAATAGGGGAGGTAACATCGAAAATAATGGACTACTACAACAGTATTACACTTGGAAAAATAGAGAAGTACAGAAAATGGGTAACAGAGGTAAGAATTGACTAGTTCAGAACTCCGCCGTCCAATCACTTTTCAGCCCCAATAGACATCATCATTTCATTTAAGATTTATGAATCTGAAAACATTTTAATTTGTTAGGCTAAAAGGTTTTATTTTCCATGAGATACTATGAGTATAAATATGTTGAAGGCGTGGTGTTAACAAAGTGGGATGTCGATGAAATTCTAAATAATGTTAGAAATGGTGTAAAAGAGTTCACAATGGTTATGGATCTTGGTACCTCAAGAAGAAGTGTAAAGGTTTTGGATAAGTATGTTATAATTGATGATGCTGAAATTCCAATTGAAGATATTTTGTCTTTGGAAAGCGGGTTTGTGTATAAATTTTTGAATGGCAAGCTCTATAGAATTGATTTTTATGATAGTGGCAAGTACTACAAGCTTAAACCTGTTGCTTCTAAAAAGCCTCCAACTTTAGAGATAAATGGTATTCAAATGCATAGATCTGTAGATGTGGATCCGTGGGAAGATACTTTGCTTAAAGTGTCTGCACTAGGTTCTTTAAAGGGTAAAAAAGTTTTGGATGTTTGTACTGGTCTTGGATATTCAAGCATTATTGAAGTTATGAAGGGGGCTAGAAGTGTTGTTACTGTGGAGAAGGATCAAAATGTTTTATATATAGCATCTCTTAATCCATGGTCTAAAAACCTTGAGGATAAAAGAATCGAGATTATACTTCAGGATGCTGTTGAAGCTGTGAAAATGTTTTCTGATGAGGAATTTGATGCTATTTTCCATGATCCTCCAAGATTCAATATAGCTGGTGAGCTTTATAGTCTAGAGTTTTATCGTAATCTATACAGGGTTTTGAGAAAAGGCGGCGTTATCTTTCACTACACAGGTGAGCCGGGAAAGCATTCAAATATTAGCATTATAAAGGGGATTAAGAATAGATTAGAGCAAGCAGGTTTTGAATATGTTACCTGGGTTGATAAAGCAAAGGGTTTTAAGGCATTGAAAATTTCTTAACATGCCTAAGCCAAGTTTATTTAAAGCTACATTGTTACTGCTCTGAAGTAAGAGTATTGCCTTGCTTTTTCATAGCATAACTGTAGAAGCTCCGCCAGTTTATCTTCTCTAAAGTTTCTATTAACCCAGTTTACACAATTCAATCTTATATTGATATTGCCAATTCTCTCAACAACTTTGCGACCCCACTCACTTCTCACCTTATCTAAATTACTTCTATCACCAGTATCAATAAACTCTGTAAGCATAACCACGTCATTAATTGCTTCTCCAAAAATGTATGGATTTTCCGATGGAACAACAACACCTGTACCATTTGCAAAATCCCATTTCAAATCAATTACTGTTTCTGGAAGCCCCCCAACGTTTGAAACAATTGATGGTGTGCCAACAGCTTGTGCTTCTATAGAAACAATTCCAAATGGTTCATATCGAGATGGAACAACAAATGCATTTGATGCAAATATTACTGTTTTCAATATTTTCTCATCAACTGGTTGCGTGAAAAGTATTGCCCTTCCCCATTCCTCGCCAACAAGTGTTGCTAAATAGTGTTCATAGCTACTATCACCAATTGGAAGCCCAAATATAGCTACACAAACATCTTTTGATGTATGTTCCAGTGATTTTAATAGAATGTCAAAACCTTTTGTTGATGTTAATCTACCTGCAGCACTCACTAGATACTTGCATTTAGTGCCTAGATACCCAATTTTCGCTATATTTAATTTGTTTGCCCATTCATTAATTATTATTTCCCTGACAATTTTTCTGCTAGTTGTTTTGAAGAGGGCTAGACTATAGCTAGATGCTTCTTCCTCTTTCCAGTCTGTAATATTGTGTATGACAAAGGATTTTTCCTCTAGCCAAAATCCAAATCTCGATAACAACTCTCTTAAATAGCCCCAGCTATTTGTTGCCATAACATCTGCTTCAATAGATGTAAAAGCATCGATTTCGCCTTTTAGACTATCCCATAGCCTTTGTGTACAGATATGAATATGTTTATTTGGAATCCAAATTCTGTGACAAATATCTGGAACTCCACACCATTCACATGATGCGTAATGCCATGGAAATGCCTTGTATGATAGTAAATGAATTGAATAAACCAAGGGAATTGCATATCCCCTTGCTTCAAAAATTATCTTAGCAGCAACACCAGCAAGTGCTGTTGACCAGTCATTAGCGTGGATAACATCTGGTACCTCACCAGTGATTTCTATCCAATGCTGTAACCCTCTTGCAAATAAACATGCTTTTTCCTCTGAATGTGCATATATATGCCAATTATCGAGAAATCTACCAGTTTGAATATCAAGACCCTTGAACATTACGACTTTGATTCCATCTACAATTGCTTCTTCAGCTCCAATACAATATCTATACTCATTCCCATCCAATCCTCTTCTAGCCCTACATACTTTGAACCAATCAATTGGTTTAATACTATAAATCCGCCTATGCTCTTCCGAAAGATGTCTACCATGAGAAGGCATAAAAACCTTAACATTATACCCCAGCTTCTTCAAAACCTTAGCATATAAAGTAACAGCTCTTCCCAAACCACCAAGAGAGGCTAATCCACCGAATTCAAATGTTAATAGCCACACATTGTTTATTTTTGTAGGTGCAACTATCATAACTACTCCTAAAACTTTTACCACACTCCAAATTTAAAATCCTAGATTAGCTACACATATAGTGTTGTACGGAGAGTTTTATGGAAACAGCTTTTGCAGAGCTTATACTACACGAGGGAAAAGTTCCACAGTATCTTCTTCGCTACATGAGGAAATTGTCTCATGCAATACTTAACTACATACATGAGGTGTTCGGCCCTGAGGAAATTGTTAAAAGAGTTGCAGATCCTTTTTGGTTTCAAGCATTCAATAATGTGATTGGAATGGATTGGGATAGCAGTGGTGCTACAACAGTTGTTATATACATGCTGAAAAGCTTTGCTAACCCAAGTTCTTTTAAGGATCTTGGAATAGCTGTGCTTGGTGGTAAGGGAGAAGACTCAAGAAGTGTTGTTAATGAGGTGAGGGAAATTGGAGATAGAATAGATGCTAACTATATCGAAGCTGTTAGTAGATTAGGTGCAAAAATTGATGGTGTTGCGCTTCAGGATGGCTACAGCTTATACATACATAGCATTGTGGTGAGTGAGAAGGGTCTTTGGACCATAGTTCAACAAGGAATGAATGTTAGCACAAAGCTTGCTAGAAGATACCATATTCACGGCAATTCCATGATAAGAATTAGTGGCGATCCACATAGTGGCATAGCCTGTAATTCTATTGGTGTTGCCATTAATCTTATTGATAGCGAGGCTGAGAAAAGCAGAAAAACAATCTTGGATATAGTGTTATCAACACCGTATAGCAGCATCTTAAGGGACATAGCATTGATTAATAGAATGATCAGAGGGGATAAAGGCCTTGAGCAGTGGATTGCCCAAAGAAGCCCATTTTTACAACAAAACATACAAAGCAATGACAATGTGCATAGAATAGGGCATTTATTTTATAGACCAGTAACAAATATTGCAAGAATAGAGAATGTGCTAAAGAAGCTAACAGAAATCAAGCCACAAACATTTGAAGAGCTTCTTCTATTCAAGGGATTGGGACCTGAAACACTTAGGGCACTAGCTCTAGTAGCTGATGTAATATACCACTCAAAACCCTCATTTAAAGACCCTGTCACACATCCTCTAGACCCATTCATATACTCATATGCACATGGAGGAAAAGATGGCATTCCTTACCCCATTAAAATAGAGCTAATGAAACAAACAATAAACTTTTTGGAGGAGGCAATTCAAGAATCAAAAATAGATAACAACACAAAGAAAAAGGCCTTAGAAAGACTATACAAACTATTTAAAGATATCGTTAATCAATAAACAAATCAAATTAAGCACATAACATAAATGTTTTATTTAATATTTATTGTATAAACAGCTTGACAAAAACAATAAATGACCACAATATTAATTCGAATTAGCCTTACCAC